>JAOUFY010000013.1 GCA_029857955.1 Spirochaetia bacterium | reverse complement strand
AACAGACATAAAAATCATAGGAACAAATAATGCAAAATGGATATTACTGTTTTGAACAAGGGCTATACGAGAAATTATAAAAGATGAAAATATCATTTCATAAATTAAAGATAACAATATAATATAGGAGGCCATGTTTCTCATGGAGACTTCAGAGAATTGGTAAATATAAAATGCTATGGTTAAAGCCAGAATAGCTTGAATTAGAAAAGTTCCTATGATATTTTGCAGGCTTGTAGTGTTCTTATGTTCGTTAATTAACTTTATCTGCATTAATTTTTCTGCATCTATCGGATCTCCCGGTCTTACAATGGTTAAACCTTTTTTAAGTGTGGCTAAAACGGGCTTAACTTTATTAATAGACTCTTCAATTCGTTTATTTGTCTCATAGCTATTGAAGTGGGTGTATGGATTTTTATAGTACAGTTGTAAAATACGAAGGGTCGCAATTTTACGCACACTATATGGAATTTTAAGCGATAAATCACTATCGCCAAAATTTGACAAACGTATGAAATTTTTGTAGGTAAATAAATTATCGTAATAAATCAGCCTGTCAGGGGTCCAGTTGAATTCAGATTCTTTACCGCTTGATTTTGTAACTATTCTTATACCTTTTTTTTCAAGTAGCTCTTCTGACATTGGATCGGAAACAGGTTGATCTAAAATTCCAAAATTATCGAAAATTAAAGTTGCATATTCATTGACCCAATGAATTAAAAAATCCGGTTTATTTCGATATGAAAGAATTTCTTGAATATCCGATTGACTGATAGTTTTTGAATTACCAAGCATCGGGAGTATTTCAATTGCCTTTTCATATTGCAGATGATTGTCTTTTATGGACATTAAATCTGAAAATTCCCTGTTTACAGTTTCCACTACTTTTTTATATATATTATAATCTCGAATAAATATATAAGGCGAATGTTCTCTGGCTTCATCTCTTTTCTTTTGTGTTTCTTCGACTAATTCATAATTTATATCATTTGTTACTCTGATAAACTCTTCAGATATATCGCCTTTTTTATACGGAATAGCTTTAGAAAGATAAGGTACGGATAGAAGATATGTATTGAATATTATAATAACGCTAAAAGTAATTATGATAAATTTTTTTAAGGTTTTATTTGACCTTGGTTTTAAAAGAATTTTTTCAATTTTCTTTTGTGTATCTTTCCATAACCGCATTAACATATTATTTTTTAAGAATTAATTATTACAAAGAAAAGAGTCTGGTTATATAAAGAATTAAAACCCTTACTTACAGACTCTTTTAATAGCTACTATTTTTTATCTGTTCCTGCAATTACCCATGCGCCTGCAGCAATGCTAATGTCTTTTAAAAACATCATTATTTGCATTTGATTGTTCTTTAATGCACCCGGCAGATGTAATGTAAAAGCAAAAATAAAAATCATCACACCGAGTAAAAATGCTGAAAGTCCAACCAATCTGCCTGATATAATCGCTATTGCTGATGCGATAAGGCAAAGTCCTGTAAAATATACCCAATATATACCGCCTGGTATTGGAACCATATCGGCCATACCCTGCGCGAACATAAAATGCGAGACTCCGAAAAAAATCATGGGAAAGGCAAATACAATTTGAGCAATTCGTCCTGTTAATAACTTCATATCATCTCCTTGGTTTTATTAAAATATATCCCGTCTGTTTTGGAGGGTATATTAAAGATTAAGGAAGCTTTTCATAAGCTTATATTATTGGAAAGTATTTTTATTTGTTAAAAAATAAAGTCGTTTGTTCATCTTTCTATTAAATAACCTTTTACAGCGAGATGGGAGGAAGATGATTTTTTATTCATCGTTTTTAAGATGACGTATATCTTCATGCGTAATATGATTTAAAATCCAGTCATTTAAATACAATACCATTTCAAATAATGAACTATGTTTACCTTTATTAAAAATTTCATTTTTTACATTATGTGTGATGGTTTTAAATTTATCGTGTTCTTTTTTATGGGTAATATAGACATTTTCAGGAAGTCTTTTTAATTTTTCTTCTTCAATTTGAAAATGAAAATTAGCATATGAATCAAATCCATTTAAGTAAGATATTATTTCTTCTTTATCAACTTTATTTTCTATACTTTCGTATAGTTTGTTAAACAGTTCAACAAGTCTTTTATGCTGACTGTCAATGGCCTCGTTACCTGTATTAAATTCACTTTTCCAAATTAAAGATTTCATTGTATTTAAATATAGTCTAAAATTATAACTGAGTCAATGATTTTTAGCGATTAGTTTATTATTTAAGTTTTTAATTATATTCGGGGGGATGACGTAAAAGGCTTGCCTTTGAAGTCAAGGGGGGCGCTAAATAAAATATTGAATTAAAATTCAATATTTAGTATCTAAAGTTTCTATGCCCCCCTTTTTTAATATTATTTCTTTTCTTTAGTTTCCTGTTTTTCGTGCTCAGATGTTTCTTCTTTTTCGTCATGACTGTGCTTACCCAGACGATCCAGAGCTCCATCTTTAATGGCTTTGATCATATACTGAGGCGCATCAAATTTATGAACAACTTCGCCGCCGCTTTTACCGGTTATCATTCCAAGTCCCATCACGGCAAGGCTAAATACCAAAGTCACATTCATAAACAAAAATCTTCGACGCTCCTTAAATAGAAAAATAAAATAAGAGAGACCTGTTGTTATATATAGTACCATGGAAAAAATATCTGCAAATTCTTCATGTGATTTAATTGGCTTTTCATCCATGTACTTTTCAAGGACTTCATGGGCATTGTCGCCGGCCATAATCGCCAGTATGGTAAAAAGTACCATCATGGTTAAGGGAATTACGACCGTGATCCATAACTGGTTGGCGTTTTTTTCATCTTTTCTAAATTGAATTAACGACCAAACAATCAATAAAGGAACTAAAAATCCCAGTGCAATGGGAAAGTGTACAAAAATTGGGTGTAACATCGGGTTCATTAAATACTCCTGATTTGAACAATGAATTATTTTCTAAGTTTATTTTCAAGTCACTGGCGTTGTATTTGGAGAATTCGTTTTATTTTTTTTGTGAGCGTTCCAAAACTTGGGTGGGGCTCTTAATAAAACCTAATCCAAAAATGCTGTTGGACTTGAATCAGTTAATAAACAATTTAAAGATAGGGGGTGATTTGTATGTATATTGTCCAGCTAATTATCTGAAATTTATTTTTTAAGATTCGGGAGCGGCGGCTTTTGCAGCTTTATTACCAGGAAGCTGTCACTTCTCTTTTTTCTTTGATGCAGATTTTTAAAACATCGTAGTTTGCAATGTATATGGATATTAGAATATGACTACAAAAGATGTCGAGAATGAAATGATCGTATATATTACACATGGAGAATTGAAAATCAATGAATGTATCGCTTTTAAAATCTAAAATTCATCGGGCAACTGTTACAGAAGCTAATTTATTTTATGAAGGCAGCTTAACTGTGGATGTTGATTTGTTAAAAAGGGCAAACATGTATCAATTTGAAAAAGTGCATGTTGTAAACATAAACAATGGACATCGATTGATCACCTATCTTATAAACGGCGAACCTGGTTCGGGAACTATCTGCTTAAATGGGGCCGCAGCCAGACTTGGGCATCATGGCGATAAAATTATCATCATTTCTTATGGAATTTATGAAGATAACGAGGCAAAAGATCATAAGCCGATTATTGTTCTTGTTGACGAGCACAATAAACCCATATAATATGCGATTACCTTGCTTAAAAATACAATCCTCGACCCTGAACCTGATATCTTAATCAAGAAGCTCTCTCTAAAAGAGCACAAAAAGATCCTCTCCAACATCAAGTATTTCTGGATCACTAAATCTCCGATCATGAGGCCTCTTCACCATGCGGTGTTTAGTTTATTGTTTAGTGATTTTTCTTTTGTTCTTTATAAAAATTCACAGATCGTAAGTTACGTTTATGCCGCTTACAATGGAAACAAAGGATTTATTCATATCATCGCTACCCGTGCTGGTTTATACCGGAAAAAATATGCTTCTGTTTTATTATACCATCTTGAAAAAGCCGCCAGAGAAAAAAAATTAAAAAGCATCTGGGCTTATTGCCTTTCTGATAATTTTCAATCCCGTTCGTTTTTTGAGAAGAATCAATTTATTATGCAGAAGGAAATCGACATTTCCACCGATGAAAAAAGGATACTCTTTAAAAAGGTCATCAATCATTAATGCTTTATCCTGGAGTTTTGCATTTTTATTATGTTGAATATACTAAATATGAACCATAAATTATACGAAGCCAATCTTGATTTTCTTTTTTCAAATCAACGAATTGCAAGCGTTAATGAAAATAACCTTGGTTTTTTAAAACAACCCGATCAGGCATGGATAAATAATTTAGCAAACATTCAACAAAACGAATTTGAAAAAAATGGAATTCGCTATCACTCCGCCAGAGATCCTCAAAGAGAAGCTCAAAGACAAATTCAGAATGTAAAGGACAAAAATAAGCGTCACATTGTTTTTCTGGGAGCCGGTCTTGGATATCCTTTGGTTGAAGCGTTAAATGATTTAACCATTGAATCTATTTTGGTGATTGAAACGGACGCTGAAATCATGTATTATTGCCTGGCTTTAAATCAATTGTACAATACTCAAAAAGATATTTATTTTTATTTTTGTCCAGAACCGGACCTTGATTCTCTTGAAAACATCTTGCCTTTTTTTCAAAACAAGAATCTCGACAAAATTGCAGTCTACAATCACCGGCCTTCTTTTCAAATTCCCGGAAGTAAATTTATTCCTCTTGAAAAACAACTTGGGGCAATCATGTACAAAAGAGCGATCAATCAGGCCACGATCATAAAGTTTCAGGGAGTCTGGAATAAAAATATAGCTTTAAACATTAAATCTCTGGTAAATGGAAAAACTTTAAATGCTCTCATTGAAGAATTGCAAGGCAAAGCTCGTAACATTGTTTTATGCGGCGCAGGTCCATCTTTATCTGAAAGTTACCCTGACTTAATTCATTTTCGAAATCGATATCTACTGATTTGTGCAGACACTGCATTTATCCCTCTCATTAAAAATAATATCGTTCCCGATGTGGTCATTTCTGCAGACCCGCAGTGGTTAAATCATTATTTTGCCATGTCGCCGCTGGCAGCTAAAAGCATTTGGTTGATGGATCCAGTGGTTTGTTATCAGTCCAGTCATTATTTAAATCGTATAAATGCCAGGGTGTATTGGTGGGATAATCCATTTTACCTTGATCAGGTTATTCGAGATTTTAAATCGCGCGGTGAAATTGCTCATGGCGGTTCGGTCAGTACCAATGGTTTTGATCTTGCTTTAAAACTAAAACCAGAGACGATCACTTTAATCGGACAGGATCTTTCATTTTCAAGTAAAACTGCTCATGTTAAAGGCGCAGTTCTTGAATCTATGGTCTTTTACAAAAATAATCGATTTCATGGATTTGAAATGCATAATCTTCGCCAAATGAAATCTTTGCCGCCGAGAAAAGTAAAACAGTGCATTGATAAAAATGATATCTTGTTTACAAATGACAAAATGCAGGTTTTTATTGACTGGTTTGAAAATCAAATGATGATCAACAAGGCGAACGCTGAAATAAGATTTTATAATGCCACGAGGCGCGGTGTCTTGCTAAATGGATTTACTCATAGTACTTTAAGTGAAATTTTTATCCATGATAGTGAAGAATCATTTGATGATATAATTAAATCAGTTAAATTTGTAAATGATCAGAAAAATATTTCTATAGATTTAATTAAAAACAAATTTAATAAACTTCAAAGTGATTGCTTAAAACTGGAAGTTTTATATCGAAACAATTCAAATCTGTCTCGGAAAGCACAGAACTTGCAAAACTCAACGCAAAGAAATGAAGTAATAAAGGAACTTGACAGGAATGATTCTCAAATAAAAAAATATGCAGAAGTCAATAAAATTATCTCAATCAATGCTCAAAGCGCTATATTAAAAATTACCGAACATGGTGATGATAGCGTAAATTCCGGATATCTTTTATATAATTCAATGTCCTTGTCTGCTCGAAAATTAATCTACTTCTTTAAGAAAATGCTGAAAATTATACAATGAATTGTGTATATTCCTGTTTTTTAAATCAGCCTGATAAATAAAAATTAGTACTTATAATCATCAAAGTTTATCGGATAATTTGCCGAAATTATACCAGACACTTTATTTGTTAACTTGATCATGAGTTCAAAGTTTATGCAATGACTTAGTGGACGAAAATTACCGTTTCAGTTATTACAAAAGCAGAGATGTCAAATTGTGTGTAGAAAAATGTTGAAAAAGGTATAAATATGCCTGAATCAACGAAATAAAAATGTATGAAAAAAATATTTTATAATAAACGCCATAAGGTTCCTGTGTGGTCACAAATATATCTTGCATGGCTGGTTGTATTTGTCATTGGACTTGTCTGGATTTTAAATGTTGAAATTATCAGCGTTGGTTCTGAAATTAAAAAATCGTATAATTACAACAAAGAGTATAATAAAATTTCAGACATTCATTTCAATATATTGAAGAATTATCCAAATGCAACTGAATATAATCATGATTTAATAAATAAATTAAATACTTCACTTGGAAAAAACAATTGGAAACTTGATGAAGTAAATCAAGAGCTTCATAAGTTAAAATGTAGAGTTGTTCGTTATAAAATAGAAAATGAAAAACCAGATTTAATTGTTCTTTTTGATCATGATCATATTACAAATATGTTTTATTTTTTACATATTTTTGTGTCAGCGATGATTTATGAAAATTTGCATCATGTTGCTGCAGTTTCTGTTCAAGGGGGGCCATTATGTGTAGAATTAGCAGTAAACAACTTTGAAAAAAATGCGGAAGGTAAAACCGGGTACCTGCACGTATTTACCGAGGCAAATAAAAATCCCGTTCTTAAAATTATTAATTCGGCTGGATCATTTAGTTCGATTCATTGGTCGGCCATTACTCCTGATTCAATTAGTCGACCGACATTTTTAGAGCAGTTGATCCAGGGAGCCGTACCTTTGTTTCAAAAATCTATATATAGTAAAAATTCCATTTCGACAGACGGGATTGGATGGGCTTTTTCCAGCGATATAAAAAACAATGTAAATTTAATTCACTCAATTTTGCCGCCTTTACTTTATACTGTAAGAAATTATGATCACATAAAAACAAGAACAATATCCAGTTTATTTTGGATAGGCGACCATACCGCCTTATCAAAAAGAGGATCGATTATTTTAAGTTTTTTATTTGTTTTGTTAATCTGGCTTCCCATTGCAAATCGATTGTATCTTGGGGAATCTATACAATTTATTGCCCGTGCTTTTTTCGGTGTTCTATATAGCAGTATTTCTTTTTTGGCAATGGCTTTGTTAGTAAAAACATTTGGTTTATTTATACCGGTTTCCATTTATGGTATATCTGTTGTTTTTGTCTTGTTTGTTATAATGGCATGGTTTTTAAATAAAATGCAGAAAACAGTTTTAAACTTTAATGTAAATTCATTAACAGAGTTTTTAGCGTTTACTGTATTTTCGTCTATTCTGGCATTTACTAATCAATCGTTATTTATTTTATCAATTCCGTTGATATTTATTGCCAGTAAAAAAGAAGCTATAGGTTTTTCAGGATTCAGGTTTCTGTTGATTTTGTCACTATCGCCTCTGGTCTATGCATTTTTTATTTCTGCTTCGTTATTAAGTCTGCCGGATTTAACAAAACAACTATCTCTGGTCTGGTTGAATCATCTCATCACTTATGATATAAAATCGGCAAGTACGTACTTTCTTTGGGCTGGAAGTTTTTTCTTGATCTTGCGAAGACCAAAATAATTAAATGCGCATTAGTATCATTGGTACAGGTCGCATTGGCTTTTCTCTTGAAAATGATTTGTTAAGGTATAAACCTTGTACACATATGGGAGCCATTCAGCTCCTTATTAAAAAAGGGATAAAACTTAAGTGGCAGCATATCTGTGATATTGACAATGAAAAAATCAATAACTGCAAAAAATTTTTGTATATTGATAAGGCGATCAAAAAAACAGATAGCGAACCCATTTGTTTTACCCAGGATTATCGTGAAGTTTTATCTGCCAAACCAGACATTCTTGTAATTGCAGCAGACACGTCGGTACATTATAAAATTACCATTGAGGCGATTAAGGCAGGTATACCGAGAATCATCCTTGAAAAACCGATCTCTCCTGGATATCGCCAATCGATGAAAATTTATAAACAGGCTGAAAAATCAAATACGCATATCTGGATTAATTACGAACGAAGGTATCATTTAAAATATAAACAATTAAAAGAATCAATTCAATCAGGTAAACCCTATGGTCGCCCTTTGTATTACCGTGCATGGTTTGCAAGCTCCAATTCGTCACTTTTTAAAAAAGGATTAGAAAACGAAGGAGCATTACTTCATGACACCACCCATCTCGTTGACCTTGCCTTGTTTCTGTTTGGGGATGTTAAAAAATTTAAAAGAGAAATCTCGGGCAATTACCTTCATAAACTTTTGTTTTTCCATAACAATAGCATTTCAGGTGAAATTTTAACTACAATTAATAATTGCTTTTTTCACTTTGAAATAGAAATTTTTTTTGAGAATGCCCGCATTAAAGCAGGCAATGGCTTTTTAATTGTTGAAAAGGCTGAAAAAAGTAAACTCTATAAAAACTTCACTTCGTTGAGTTCGCCTCAGTTTATTCCGGATAAAAAAATGCTCGTTAAAGATAATCCTTTCATAAATCTATATTTCGATGTAATTCATGACAATTATGAAACATCTTTTTTAAAAGATGCTTGTCAGAATATCAAGTATCTTACATAATAAGGGTAACAAGGCGGGTTTGTAAAAACCACCCATGTTTAAAATTATGAAAACAATTGAAGAAATAAATACTGAAATAATAAATCCTGAGTTGTGTCCTTCGTACTGGCAAAAGGAAATTGATCAAAAAATTCTGGAAAAATTTCCAGCAAGAGAACAATATTCCTCCGAAAGGATCAAACTGTATGGCGCTGAAAACGTAACTCAAATGTTTTATGCAAAGCAGGGTCTTGTTACGGAAGAAATGCAAATTGTTGCCGAGCGCGAATTTTTAAACCCTGAATTGGTTCGACGCGAGGTGGCGCGTGGCCGAATGGTAATTCCCGCAAACATCAACCACCACTCTGTGACGCCCATTGCCATTGGAATTCAGACTACAACAAAAATTAATGCCAACATCGGAAATTCGGCCATATCGAGCGATATCAATACCGAGCTTGAAAAACTTTATCACGCGGTTCATTTTGGCGCAGATACCGTGATGGATCTTTCCACCGGAGGCCAGATCACTGAAATACGTCAGAGGATTTTACGCGAATCGGGAGTACCGATTGGAACGGTTCCCATTTACGAAATGTTAAGTCGAATTTCAAAGATTGATGATTTAAGCCGCGAACTTATTCTCGAAGTGATCGAAGAACAGGCAGAACAAGGTGTCGATTATATGACCATCCACGCGGGTATTTTGTGGGAACATGTGCCGCTTGCGGCAACTCGTGTTACCGGTATTGTTTCACGCGGCGGGGCAATCATTGCTCAGTGGATGGAATCACACAAAAAACAAAATCCTTTTTATGACAACTGGGATGATATTTTAAAAATTTGCAAAAAGCACGATGTTACTTTGAGTCTTGGCGATGCGATGAGACCCGGTTGTACTCACGATGCTTCAGATCGCGCTCAATTTGCCGAACTTCAAACGCTTGGTGAGTTGACGATACAATCCTGGAAAGAAAATGTACAGGTGATGATTGAAGGGCCCGGTCATGTACCTATGGACATGATCGAATACAATATGACCGAAGAAATGCGATTGTGTCATGAAGCTCCATTTTACGTTCTTGGTCCCATCGTCACAGATATTGCTCCGGGTTATGATCACATCACAAGCGCTATCGGCGCGACTCAAGCTGCCTATACCGGCGCAAGCATGCTTTGTTATGTCACCCCTAAGGAGCATCTGGGACTACCAGATATGGATGATGTTCGAGAAGGGGTAATTGCGTATAAGATCGCAGCTCATGCCGGCGATATTGCCAGAAAACGATATGGCGCCAGAAATCGTGATGATGAACTTTCAAAAGCGCGCTATAACTTTAACTGGAAAAAGCAATTTGAATTATCGCTGGACCCAGAAAAGGCAAAAACCATGCACGATGAAACACTGCCGCAAGAATCTTTTAAAATGGCAGAATTTTGTTCAATGTGCGGGCCAAAGTTTTGTTCAATGAAAATTTCTCATAGCTTAAACCTGGACAAAACTTAAGTTTGACAAGATTCATACAACTTAGTCATGCATTTGTTTTTTAAATGGCCTTTGGTTTGCTTATATGTGTATATTATACTTATTGACAAGGCATCGAGATTAAAAGTTTATACTAAATAGATATCTATCTTCAAGGTTACACGCCTTTAAATTAATAAAAAATAAAAGAATAAAAGTTGAATGATTCGAATTGCTTGGATTCCCTTATTAATTATTAATAAAATTAATAATTAATTTAGATAGTTGAATCAAAAAAATAAACAACATAATACAATAAGTATGAACGCAGGAGCGAAAATTGGAAAAAAATAGAAAAGCATTACTGGTGTATCCGGAATTTCCTGAGGAATCTTTCTGGAATTTCAGGTATCTAAACAGCAAATTTATGTTAAAAAGTGAATTTGGTACACCCAAGGGTAACATGCCTCCACTTGGTTTACTTTCTATTGCACCTGTTCTTGAGAAATGGTATGGTCGTGAAAATATACGCATAATAGACATGAACATTTTAGATGTTACAGATGAAGATTTGCTCTGGGCTGATGAGGTTTATCTTAGCGCAATGCTCACCCAGAGAGTCGGATTTAATGAAGTTGCTGCGCGTGCAAAAAAACTTGGAAAAACAACTTTAGGCGGCGGACCATTTGTTGCAGAGGATACTCCTAATCTGGACTATATTTTTATTAATGAAGCTGATTTAATTTTAGAAAATTTTTTAAAAGATTTCTTTAAAGGTAAGGCAAAAAAAATCAATCGTTCTGATCGAAAACCAACACCGGAAGAGTTTTTAAGGCCGGATTATTCGTACATCAATATTCATAATTACACAACGATGGCTGTTCAATTTTCAAGAGGATGTCCCCATGATTGTGATTTTTGTGACATCACTCAGCGATTTGGCCGTCAAATGAGAACAAAAGATATTACCTTTGTTCTGCAAGAATTAAATCAACTTTATGATCTTGGATGGCGTCAGCTGGTGTTTTTTATAGATGATAATTTTATAGGTAAACCAGGAGAAGCTCTTGCACTGATTAAAGTAATTTCAGAATGGCAAAAAGACAAGGGATACCCTTTTGAGTTTTTTACCCAAGCTTCTGTTTTATTGGCTGAGCCGGCATATGAAGAACTATTATTGTCGCTTGCGCCGGCTGGCTTTTCAATGGTATTTCTAGGTATTGAAACTCCTAATGAAAAAAGTTTAATTGAAACAAATAAGGCTTTTAATATTAGAAAAGGTATGTCACTGGTAGATCGTGTACGTCGAATTCAACAGGTTGGTCAGGTTATGATTCTTGGAGGCTTCATTGTTGGATTTGATTCAGATACCGCAGATATTTTTGATCAGCAGATAGCATTTATTGAACAGATCCAGCTGCCGACCCCCATGGTTACATTATTAAATCCGCTTCCAGACACAAGATTGCAGGAAAGATTGGGAAAAGAAAAACGGCTTCATCCTTCGGTGGTTGGCGATGTAGCGGGAGCGACCGAAGTAGCATTTATTCCTAAAAACCTTACTGAGCAGGAATTGATCGACGGTTATAAAAAAATATTGGCAAAACTTTTTTTTCCAATGGATAAATATTATTCACGATGTTCTGACAGTTTACAATACATTGCAAATGCAAAAAGAATTCCCTTTAATCTGGAAGGAATTTATTCTCTTTTTAGTTTATTATTTGAGCAGGGATTTAAAAGTAACTATAAAAAGGAGTTTTGGAAGTATGTAATTAAAGGCTACATTAAATATCCTAAAAAAATTGAATATATGCTTAGATGGTCAGCTTATGGTTTACACTACAACAGGCTTGCGAAAAAATTAATTTCATAAAAAATTGAAATTACATTGTCAATCCATACTTGAATACGAGGTTGGAATGTGTTGTTAAAAAGTGATTGATTTTAAGAGTCTTTTCATTTTATAGACACAACACATAAAATATATGAAAAAAATATTTTTTTATAAATCGTTAATACTAATACTGTCGTTGCTAATTTTAGCTTTTATTGGGTGTAAAGTTCCAACCGCTAAAAAGTTTAATCATTCCGCAACGTTTTTTCCACTTACAGGATCGCATCTCGGCGTAAATTGTCGGGAGTGTCATAAAGATTCTTCTTTAACGTCATTACCAGTTGATTGTCAGAGTTGTCATCCCATGGGAATGCAGCATACATCAAATCTTGGCGATTGTTCTCTTTGTCATACTACAGTTACGTTTTCAGCTCCGTATTTTAATCATAATCGAATTGGAGTATCCATACAGGGGTTACATGTTGGTTTAGTGATTTCCAATTGTTTAAATTGCCATGTGCCCAATTCATATTCGGGTATAACATTTACCTGTTATAAATGTCATAAACAAAATGTCACAGATGGTTTGGTGCATCGTTCTCCGACAGATAATTGTGCGCAATGCCATTCTCAAATTGTCTGGGCGCCTGCAAATTTTGCCGAGCATAGTTCGTATCCGACTCAGCTGGCGGGAGCTCATAGAAAATTAAGATGTTCTGCATGTCACAACAGTCCGTTTAATGCATGGGCAAATATAAATTATAGAGATGGTGTATCTGTGGGTAGTTGTGCAAGATGTCATACGAGAAATTATCGATCAAATAGTCACCACTCAAATATAGTTTCAGATGCAAATTGCGGCAAATGTCATGGATATACAAGCTTTAGCGGTGGCGATTAGATTGGAAGGATTCTATGAAAAAGTTATTGTTAACAGGACTTTTATTTAGCTCTTTATCTATACAGGCTACAGACTTAAATGTATTGCAAATTTTACAATTTTCATCTTATAACGACTTAAGTGATGCATCCATCCCCGGAAGTGAAACAGTTACCCCAAACTTTCAGCCGGTGTATATGGTCGGTTACTATTTTAATGATGCACGGTTACAAAATATTGGAAATGATCAATGGATGTTTCGAGGACTTTTTAAGGCAAAAGGAATTTTTTTAACCAAGAAGTATGCTCCTGATCTAAGATATCTTTATGTTGAGAATAAAAAACCAGCTTTTAATCACTGGTATGTTTCAGCTGGTCGTATGAATCCAATGAATTTACTGCCTATCCAAAGACTTGATGGCGGTAGTGTATCTTATACTCCTGATCCTGATAAAGGTTGGCTTTTTGGACTGATTGGAGGTGCGGTTCCTGTCGAAACCTCTGGATATCGTGGTTACTTTTATGCCCCGTATAGAGCAGGAGCCTATACTGAATATACCAATAAAAATTCAGATCATTTTAAAGTTCAATATAACCTGGGTTCTGATCTTAAAAAAAGTGTTTTTCATCAAGGTCAGCTTGAGGCAACCAAGAAGTACTCGTTGTTTACTCTGGATTCTTTTGTGAGAGCCGGTGCGATGTTTACATTCCCTTATAAAACGCTTGATTATGCTCTCGCTGAAAATTCAATTTATACATCCAGTAAAACAATTCATACGATAGGTTACATGAAAAGTGAAACCCTGTTTTTATGGCAAAGCAGTTATATTCGAGAAGATTACCAGCAGGCATTTTATCGTTTTGGATATACTTCGACAGACGATGCCTGGCTTCTTAATTTGAGAGGCGGTTATACCTATTCATTACAAAAGCCTGGTTATATTGCCCAAGCTCAACTTATCCGCAGAAAACTTTTTCCAAATCATAGCGGTTTAATTGGTTTTGATTTAATAGCTCAACAGAAAGGGGTTTATAATCAGTTATCGCCTAAAATAAATTTCGGGGTATATCCTTTATGGGTGCTTAATTTAAATGTATATGCCGGCTATGAATACATGAACTACAGAGCCGTTACAAATCATGGACTTCTGTATGGTCTTAGTGTACAGGGTGAATTGATTGGTAATTTTAGTTATGAATTAAATCTTGATTTCAGGACTATTTTTAATGCAAACTCTGATTTAAATGGTTCATTTAATCTTGTTCATTTATTTGGTACTCATATTGGTAAAAAAGAAAGTGAAAACATGCCTGAATCAACAATACCTTTATCGGATGAAGAAAATATGAACTCTGGAGAGGAAGTAGAAAACAACTCAAAAGAAAAACCTGTAAAAGAGATTCCAAAAGATAAAAAAGATGGCGCACTAAAAGAGGATAAAGGATTATGAAAGGAAGAATTGTATTGATTGTATTAACTTCAATCGTTGTTATTTCATATGCTGTTGGATATATTGTAAAACTTGATTATTTAAAGTTCTGGCCAAGAATCATTCTCGGGGTAACAGGTCTTTTATTTATGATACTTATGCATATTTACTCGATAAGAAAAAGAAGTAAGGATTTTTTTCTTTTTAAGATTTTTTCATATAAACTCACAACCTATTTAAATATTCATATTATTTTAGCAACTATAGGCGTTGGACTGATTATCGTTCATGCAATTGGTTCATATGACAGTATTGTAGCATGGATTTCTTTTTTTTCAATGTTTATGGTTTGGCAAAGCGGTTTTGTTGGTAAATACATTTATGTTCGAATTCCTAAAGATAACTCTGGATTAATTTTAGAAAAAATGAAGATTTTGGAAAAACTGGAAGAGTTAAACACTGAATTTATTAAATCGATGAAGGCCAATCATGAAAATAAGGAGTTTCAAAATTTTCTTTTAGATTACTTGTCGGGTTATGCAAAAAGTCTTGGCTTATTACATAAAAAAGAAGAGTACGGCATGTCAAAATTTATCAGCAATTTCAAGAAAACATTTGGCGCCTGGCGGCTTTATAGGCAAAATATTACCCATTTAAAAAGGCATGAATTTGCCTGGTCAGATCAATCGAAATTAATGAATAAAGATGAATACACTGCGCACCTCAATCAATATGAAGATAAAATGAATGAAATATTGCTGCTTCACTTTCAAATAGAATTTATTGATATTTTAAAGGCAATGTTTAAAAATTGGCATGATATCCATGTTCCATTAACATACTTGTTATACTCAACTGCAGCGATGCACGTTATTGTAATAGTTTTATTTTCTTCATATGCGCACTGAAGTTTAAATTGATGCTTAATAAAAAATCAACTAAAATTATTTTATTTTTAATTATCCCTGTTATTATTGCAGGGATATCTTTCTTTTATAACTTTGCAGGCTATTTATTTTCACCTGGTCCATTAACTCTTGGACATAAAACATTTGATAATTCATGTTTTAAATGTCATATGCCTCTCATTTCTGCAAGTACATCCTGTCTTGGTTGTCATGAATCGACACAAAAAAGTATAAAGAATAAAACCGGTTTTCATGGGAATATGCTTGAAGAAGATGTAAAAAAATGTATTCGGTGTCATACGGATCATGCAGGAGCTCAAAAATTAATCATTAAAGATGCAAGGAAGGTAAATCAATTTTCTCATGATCTTGAGAAGATTAGAGAAAAAAACTTTTTAGCGGCAAGCCCTGAACTAAATCAAGTTAAAGAAGAATATACTAAATTATGGGAAAAAGTATCATCTGAATCGGATTGGGAAAATCGTTTTAAGGTATTAAAAACAGATTTTGACCATAAACTTACAGGTTACCCGTTGATTGGAGAACACGCAAAGGTAAAATGTGAAGATTGTCATAAAAATACCAAAGATTTTCGAGTTGATGCAAAAGAAGGATTAATTCCATCTTTTTCTCTTGAAAAAGTAATGAATAAGGATTTCTGTTATTCTTGTCATAAAAAAGATGACGATGGAAAAAAGGGTCATAAAGGTGAATATGGAAAAAATTGTGCATCCTGTCATACGATAGGAGGAGGTGTTGAAAAAGGTTGGAAGGCTCTGGTTCCAAAAATAAGAAAACATCATCAGGATAAAAAGCATGAATTAATCGGACACCATAAAAAAACATCCTGCATTAAGTGCCATAAGTCTATACCATTTACCAAAAAAATAGAGGAAACAACGTGTTACTATTGTCATGAAAAGCTTGATAAAAAATTTCATGAACAATCTCTCGGCAAAAGATGCGAAGATTGTCATACACCCGAGTCTTTTAGAAAATCTACTTTTGACCATCAAAAAACGAAATTTCCATTAAAATTTACACATAAGAAAGTGAAGTGTCAAAAATGTCATTTTCAATGGGATGAAGCAAAATTAAAGCCTAAAATATATAAAAGTTTGGCGAATAGCGTCTGTTTTGATTGTCATGCCAGAGATGATGTACATCATGGTACATTTAAAAATGATTGCGCTCAATGCCATAAAGAAAGTTATTGGGGCGACATAAATCAACGATAAAAAATTAATATTTTTATCAAACGGTAATCTATGATGTCTCGCATAACGAGAAAAAATTCAATTAAACTTGGCGGAATTACGATAATGCTGATTCCGCATTCTCAAAAGCATGTATATCGTATGCGGATCAATAAATGGTGGATATACTTTGTCGGATTTTTTATTTTTTCAGTATTTGTTTTATCGATGACTACCCTGTTATGGTACAAAAGAATAGATGTACAAAAGCAGTCACAAGAAAAAAAAATGAACGTTTGGAACAATCATAAATGGGTTATTGATCATAATCAGGTGAAAATAGATGAAAAAATTCATGATTTTATATCTTATGGAGACAGCTTTTATTTTCAAATTTGGAATAAGCAGTATGAAAAAGATGAAGTATTTCAGAAAAATGAAGAATTAAACAGCGCAAGATTTGCCAAAGTTCTAGAACCATTAGACAGCGTAATTGAATTTGTGATTTTACGCGAAGAAAACTTTAAAAACCTGCCTCTTGGTTGGCCGATTGATCAGGGAACAATTACATCTGAATTCGGGGATCGTATTTCACCTTTTGGATTTAACACTGATTTTCATTCAGGAACAGATTTTGCCAATGCAATTGGTACGCCAATACATGCAACTTCAGATGGAGAAGTTACTTTTGCAAGCGGTAGTAATACAGGATATGGAAATTATGTAAAAATATTACACTCGCATGGCTTTATCACCCTCTATGGACATGCCAGTAAAATACTTGTGCATGAAAAACAAATGGTAAAACGGGGTGATGTCATTGCTCTTCTCGGCAGATCAGGATCTGTTACTGGCCCTCATGTTCACTATGAAGTAAGACAGGAATCATTAGACGATAAAAATGCAGGATATGAGCTTTTTTTAAATCCCATGCCATTTATTAAAGAAAAGTGGTAAGCTGTTTTATTTGAAATGAATGATCAAGGTTGTACAATATCAGATTTAACGCTTTCATTATAAACATGATTTAGCCGAATAAAATTTCTTTCATCATCCTGGTTTATTGCATATGAAATTAACGAAAATATCGAGAATACGCAAAGACCAACAAAATATGGCAGAAGGAAAAATTATCGTGAAAAATTAAATGATTTAAAAATTACTTTACAGCGTGTATTTTTATTTTGGATTAAATTATGAATTATGAAATAGTTGGTATTGGTAATGCTCTGGTCGATATTCAGGTGCAGGTGGATGATGCATTTATTAATGAAACAGGATTTGGCAAGGGGGCCATGACCCTTTTGGAAAATGAAGAACAGCAAAAACTCTTAAAAAAGCTGGAAGGGAAAACAAAAAATATTTGTTCCGGCGGCAGCGCGGCCAATACAATACACGGGTTGGGCGCAATAGGGATCAAGTCTTATTACTTTGGAAAAGTCGCCAATGATGAATTTGGCCTGCACTACACTCAGGACATGGCCGATTGTAAAGTTGGTTTTCCCGGCCCTGACGCAGAAAGTCATGGAACCGGAACTTCGGTTGTAATGATCACTCCGGATGCACAAAGAACCATGATCACCAATCTGGGTATTTCTGTCAGTTTAAACGAGAATAACGTTGATGAAACGATCATTAAGGGCGCAAAATATGGTTATGTAGAAGGTTATCTTTTTACAGGCGATGATACACGTAACGCTGCAATCAAATTTGCCAGAAGCGCAAAACGACAGGGGTTGCCTGTTGCTTTTACCCTTAGCGATGCCTTTGTTGTAAATGTTTTTCGTCAGCAAGTAATGGACTTTATACAATGGGATGTGGACATTTTATTTTGCAATGAGGTTGAAGGGCTTGCCTTGTCTCAAAAAGAAACCCCTGAGGAAGCTTTTGATTTTCTATGCGGTATCAGCGACATTGTTTTTTTCACTCGCGGAAAAGAAGGCGCGTGGGCAAAACGAGCCGGCGAAGATCGCGTCAGCGTAAAAAGCTTTAACGTAAATGCCGTAGATACAACCGGCGCTGGCGACCTTTTTGCCACTGGCGGACTATACGGCCTTTTACATGGCCGATCAATGGAAGAATGTTGCATACTCGGAACATATTATGCTTCTCGGGTCATCACTCATCTCGGCGCACGCCTTCCGGCGCATACCGATCACAGTATCGGTAAAATCATGGAATTGTATAAATCCATTTAAATTAAGGGGCTATGCCCCTTGCCCGCAAAGACTGCTTCGGCTGCGCTTGCAGTCTTTTTGGGCTACCCCATTCGTATTTTATGTTAAAATAAATTCGAACTCACAAAGGTTTGTGAACAATTTGTAAATATGCAATGTTTATTTGTCTATGGTACGTTATTAAGCTCTTTGCGTAAAAAGTTAAACATTTCATTTTTTGAAATGGATTTATTTGAAATAGCTTTTGTATATGGCAATCTTTACGATCTAGGCAATTACCCCGGGTTGGTTTTAGCTGACGAAAAAACGAATCAAAACAAGATTTATGGCGAACTTTATACACTTCCTGAAAACTTTTCATTTGATGAATTAGACGAATATGAGGGTTATCATCCAGATGACTTGCAAAATTCAGAATACCGAAGATCAGGCGCAGAGGTTTTTTTACTTGATGACAGCAAAAAAAAAGCATGGACGTATTTATATAATAAAAATATTCATAGTTTCGAAAAAATCTGCCATGGAAGTTATCTGGCATTTAAAAAAATGTAACCTCTCCTGAAAAAAAATATCGTTTCGTGTTATAATATATTTGACAGGGTTATTCTGGAGGATTATTATGAATGTACAAATGGAATTGAGCGAGCAGCACTTTCAAAGCATTGGCCAATACGTTAAAGATCATTTTAAGGAATGGTCAAAGATATATTTGGAACCTGCAAAGCCAACGTGTGATCCCATGTTATTGGAGCGTATTACCCGTGTGGATGAAAAAGTGTCAGACTTAAATGAACGTTCCACTCGGCTTGAAGAAAGGATGGTTGGTTTAACTGAGCGAATGGTCCGAGTTGAGGAAGAGTTAAAACATCAACGTGAACTTATGAAAACAGGTTTCGACCTGATGGAAAAACGTTTTGAGCAAGTTGATAAACGATTTGAACAGGTAGATAAGCGGTTCGAGCAAGTTGATAAACGTTTTGATTTAATGACAAAACGTATTGACCGATTTATGATCTGGTCGTTTGGTATTACGCTGACCACCGGCGGTATCGTCATCGCCGTTTTGCGGTAGTGAAAAGAAAAGACAAACAATCAACTTAATAAAACTAAAAACAATGCCATAGACGGTTAATGTATAAAAGTCATTAGCGAAAATCCCGTAACAGGTATACGCTAAAACTCATGGGCAGTTAATATTTGCTGTTGTGACAGAGGTTGGCGTAATCGTGCTAATCGTGCCGCTAGCCCCCGCAGCAGGAGTACAGTTTACACCGCCAATAGTTTCAACTGCAACAGAAACTGTGTACAAATCTCCCGGCAGTAGTTTCCAGTTAAATGGTCCATATGGTGTGGAACTAGGTGCAGCTGGTACCGCGGTTTTTGTAATTGATTCCGTATAAACATTGCTGCCTGAAATAACCTGAAGATTGAGTGTTATATTGCCTGATGTTGCAACACCACTTAGCACGATGTTTCCGCTTATTGTGTATTCACCACATTTGATCGTTACAGTAGAAATATTAGTGGCTATGATGGTTCCTGAATTTGATGAAATCATACAGTTTTGAGTCGTACTGATTTGAACATTGTAGATATCTGAACTGTATAAGTTGGTAGCAAATGTAAACCCTGTTTGAGCTGCTGTCGTTGCAAGGTACAATTTACTTTCAGTTAAAACTCCGTTTACATATAATGAAACGATCATGTTTGATGACAACGCGGCCGTTAAAGGTAATGGATTGATCGTACCACCTACCGTATACTGAGCACAAACTACGGCAACATTGGTTATATTGGCAGGGGTTGTTGTACTGATGATGCCTGTATTTGACGAAATTTTACAACTTTGTGTAGAGGATACAATCTGTACGCTGTACGCATCGCCGGCAAATAAATTTGTAACAAAAGTAAATGCTGTTGCGGGATTAGTTACCGTTTTGGTTTCTTTAAATGTTCCATTTACAGCAAGAGAGAGAGTAATGCTGTTTGCAGAAGGTATATTGGTTAAACCGGAGATTAGCGCCGTACTGTTATTAACTGTAAATTTTGCGCATTTAACGGTAATCGTTGCTGCTATTGGCATGGTTCCTGTATTATTTGAAATGATACAATTATCAGTGGATGACACTATGAGTACCTTGTAAAATGCCCCTGTATTTAATTTAGAAAGAAAAGTGGTGGTAGCATCCGAATGTGATGTAAGTGAACCATTATAAGCGGCTATAGATAAATATTCGGTTGTTGAATTGTTTATGGTTAAAGACAGCATCATACTTCCAATAGGGTAAGGTCCAGGAGCGGGCGTTGCCACAGTATCGCCATCCCAGACTACGGTAACCGGTACACTTAAACTTCCGCAGGTAATGTCGATGTTTGTGATATCGCTAGCGGCAATGATTCCGGATGTATTGTTATTTGGAAATGTACATTGTTGAGAAGCTGAAGCTATGGCAACTTGATAAAAATACCCTCCGTTTAAATTAGATGTAAATTGAAATGCCCCATTTGCTGAAATGGTTAAATACTCATAGGAACTATTGTTTATGGTCAGAGAGAGTGTGATGTTTGAAGTTACTCCCGTTGCATTACCGCCTACCTTATAATACAGTACGTTTGAACCAGTTACGTTAATATTTACAAGGCCGTCGCCTGTTGTGTCATATCCGATCAATTGACCGTTTTTAATGATGACAGTAACCGCCGACCCTGTTCCATCGGCCTTCATATTAAAAGAGGAACCCGATTTGGTTGTATACATGTAAAAATCGGCAGTGCCATCTTTGTTGATATCAATTCCGGTCGCGGGAATTCCAATTGGACTTACAAACCTCATATCAATTAAACCATCATTATTTACATCAAGCCCGTCAACTTTTCCGTCGCCGTTAATGTCAATGGGAGTACCTGTAGGGTAGGCGCTTGTACTGGCCTGTAATAAATACAATTGATCCATGTTGTTTGAACAAAAAGTAACTGATATAGAAAGAAGAATGATTTGTAAATAATAACTAATGTTTAATTTTTTCATTTACCGGCTCCTTCCGATTCAGAGGGGGTTGAATGGACAAATTTATATCCGATTCCAAGAGAACCGCCAACCCCATACCATGGAAAACTCTTATCATTAATATAAGAAAATCTACCTTCAAGGGAAAAAAATACGTTTGAAAATGATAATCGATAACCCAATGCAGATGTCAAGTACAATGCATCGTTTGAATAGTAATGTTTTCCAATTTGACCACGCATAAAGTTCATTCCGCCGGTCGTTGACAAGGAAATATCGCCAGCCTTCCCGTGATTAACAGGAAAAAGCCACAATACCCCTGCCGTGATGGACAGGGAATTTACTGGTAATGCTCCATATATATTATAAGCCAATTCAACTCGTAATCCGGGAATAAATGGACTTTTTTTACGGTATACCGGTTTAAAGGCGTGATGTATTCCATGATCAAAGGCCACGATAAACCCTGTGGTATATGGAAGTATAAGTGAAAAAGTACCAACTCCCATTTGATAATATGGCGCAATCGATATACTTGCATAGTTCCATGGTTGTTCTTTATCGCCAAGAATAAATTGCATTTCTTCCTGACTAAAATATGACATATCATTTTTGTTATTTTTGTTAATTTCTTCTTGTTGTTGAGAAAAAACAGGGATAAAATAAGTCAAAATTGTCATAAGGCTTACAATTCTCAATATTTTATTCATAATTTCCATTGTATCATTATAGTTAGTATATAGCATAATGGTAATATTTTCTATAATTTATTAGACGACTTATAATCTCATAATCAAACATGTATGGCTTGCTATTTCTTCAATTGCTAATATAATAACACGCATGATACTATCATCGGTTATATTTTACTGTAACCTCAAGGTTTTATTTAGGTATTTTTCATACGTACGTTAGGAAATAAAGATAAAAAAATATGATTTTTTGGACATATATATTCATTTGTATATAGTAAATATATAAGATGTATACTGAAGAGGTTATTTGATTCGTTGATGTTAGAATTTTAACTGTTTTACAAACTAATCCGTCTTTTCGGGATACATTGCGGAGGTTGTAATGAAAAAAAAATCCAAGTCAATTTTGTTTTTGATCGCAGGAATATTTTTTTTTCTAACAAGCTGTAATACTACTCCAAAGGAAAGCACATCTAGTTCTTCCAGTAATAGCAATGCAGTTGCTCCCAAGATAATAACAATAGTATGTAACGCTGCATCTTCAACTTCATGTAATCCTGCTTGGGTATTTGACGGTTCAGAGCATTTTAATTTTACGATTAATTCGGATATTTCAATGTCAGAATTAACCGTAGTTGTAAAAGATTTGGGCTCCACTGACTGTAGTGTGCCGGTAGTTATAAATCCATCAAATACGACGGGTTCATTGACGGTAAATTTAAATTGTATTCCAGTGGGCAATATCTATCCCTGGATAAAAGTTTGCGGCTCAATTGCAAATTGTAATAGCTATGAATACAATGCCGCTTATCCAAATTTTTATTATCAGGCCGGCGTCGGTGTATCAGCAGTTCCTATGGTTTTATACTGATTTAAAGTTTTATACAGTTTAATAATTAACTGATCGTTGTAATTTCTGTATAAAACTAAATGGAATCGTATAACGAAAATAAAGGAATAATGTAGTTGGGGGGTAGCGTAAAGGGGTTGTCGAATAAGTCAAAATTTGAACCGTGAAGACGTAAAGTACGCAAAGGAATTAAAGAAAAATCCCTTTATTTCTTTACTTTGCGCCCTTCGCGCCTTTGCGGTAAGACTTTTTAGACAGCCCCTTGCAGCGAGGGGGGAAACGAATAATTCCACTTTAAAAAAAATCAAAATCCCCCCCTTTACCAAAAAGACAGCTCGCATCATCCTTGGTATATCCTGAATCCTTTTGGCTTGACAGGCTTATTGCGCTTTGCACTCATATCTTAACATTAGTAAATTACGGAAATAAAAACAATGAGTAACGCGGAAAATAAAGATATCATTCAATCTATAAATGAGAGTTTGTTGTATTTAAAGCAAATAAACCCTCGTCATGAACAAAAACTTAGTCCAATTGATAAAAGACCTCACAGACTTCAAAAAGTCATGGTGGCAAATCGCGGAGAAATTGCTAAAAGATTTTTTCTAACATTAAAAGAAGAAGGAATTCCCAGTGTTGCTATTGTAACGGATGTTGATTTAGGCCAATCCTGGTATGAAATGGCCGACGAAGTTGTGGTGATTGGCAACATGCGAAATTATACCAACATTTCGATCGTTATTGCCGCTGCTCAACTGGTAGATGCCAATGGTATTTATCCTGGTTATGGTTTTTTATCTGAAAACCCTGCTTTTGTTGAAGCCATTGATGCAGCTTCTGCGCACAGCGGCAAAGAAATTATATTTATGGGACCAGCCGCCGACATCATGCATCGAGTGGGCGATAAACTTGCCGCCAGAAAACTGGCTAAAGAAGAAGGCGTACCGCTATTTGAGGGATCACCTTCACTGCCTGATGCCGAAAGCGCAAAAGAAGCGGCTAAAAAAATCGGCTATCCGGTCATTGTTAAACTAAGCGCCGGCGGCGGTGGAAAGGGTATGATGCCCGTTTTTCAAGAATCCGGACTTTATCTTGCAGTTGACTATTGCCAGCGTACCGGCCGAAACCTGTACAGCAATGATACATTTTATCTTGAAAAATACATTGAACGTCCGGTTCATATGGAAGTGCAAATATTTAATGATACCGCCATCGGTCTTCGAAAATGTGCAGTTCAGCGGCGTAACCAGAAGGTAATTGAAGAAAACGGTAACGCCTTTCTCGATAGTCATACGATTCTTTCGATGCTTGCCGCGGCTGAAAACATGGCTCGAATTTCGGGCTATTCAAAAGGAGCCGGAGCCGGAACGGTTGAATTTTTATTTGATCCGGAATCTCAAAGATTTGGTTTTCTTGAAATGAATGTCCGTTTACAGGTGGAACATCCTGTAACAGATCAGGCGGTTGGTATTGATTTAGCCAAGTGGCAGGTTCTTTATTTTGACGGACGCGATCACGAAATTCCCTACCATACGGCACTGGAAGGCCGATTTAAACCCAGACGCCATACCATTGAAGCTCGAATATATGCGGAAGATCCGGAAAATGATTATGCGCCTGCCCCTGGAAAAGTTCAGGAACTTGAACTTCCGACGTTTAACGGATTAAGATGCGACTTTGGCTTTAAAAAGGGCGACGTAATTTTACCTCATTATGATCCGATGATTGGAAAAATCATTGTAGAAAGTTCAACCAGACGAGGAGCGCTTTTAAGATTGGAGCGATCTTTAAGCGAATTGTATGTTCGCGGAGTAGTTACCAACATTAATCAGCTTTTAAAAGTTGTTCGTCACGAGGAATTTAGATCCGGTAAATATACCAATAGAATACTTATCGACAATAAAGATCTTGAAACGGGAGATCCTGCTACGGAAAGAGAATCGCAATTGGCCGCTATTTTTGGTTCTCTTGCTGAAAATGCCCGTCTTGTTCAAGAATCGGTTTCAAATGTATTTATGTCCAGAGATCTTGAAAATACAATCCAGGCTATGCATTTGCAACGTTTGCCGATTGGTTTTCAGGTAAAAATTTATTCTAAATCGTACAAGATTCAATTGATGCAGACATCTCTCGATTTATTTTATGTATTTGTTGATAACCATTTTATGGGCGAAGTAGAGCTTCTCCCGAGAATGGAAGGTAATGAAGATTATCTGATTCGTTTTGGAATGCATTATTATCCTATTCGAATTGACAAAAAGCCTGTTTATTCGATCATACGCATGCCGGATAATGTTGGAAAAATTCACTACTACAAAATGACTATTACAGCTCTAGGCGCAGGAGCTAAGGCTGATCCTGCCGGTATGGTTAGAGCTCCATTTCAATCAACTTTTGTTGCATTTTCAAAAGACGAGCATTTAAAAAGAGAAAGGCTTACAGAAGGCAGCATTGTAAAAAAGGGCGATCCTATTGTTATTATATCTGCCATGAAAATGGAGACGACGTTGAATTCTCCATTAGACGGCAAAATCACATACCTTTGTGAAGATGGAGATCTTTCTCGTCTTGAAATAGGGCGTACGCCAGACGGACTTGTTATTGGTAAAAGTCTGCTTGAAGGAGAAGTTCTTTTTATTGTTGAGGATACATCAGGCATTGAAGCAAGTAAAGAAGAAGATCAACTTCAAAGCAAGTCAGCCGTAGAAAAAAGCGATCACATACTTGACTGGTTAAACGATGAAGAAATTTATTCGAAAATTAAAAATGACCCTCAACGTCACATTCCTGTTTTACTTCGTCTAATTAAAGCTCATTTTAATGGTTTCTTGCCGGATGATAAAATCATCAATAGAGTTTCTGAAATTATAAAATCTCTGGATGCTAAAGTCATTAAAAAGTGTGATACAGAACAGGTTCAAAATGAAATTGTTTCTATTATTAACTTTTATACCGGAATTAAAAGACTATATTCGCCTTTGCTGGATACGAATCTTTCTTATTTTGGCGAACTTAATCAGCTTGTAAGAATGTGGGAAGATGACCGTTATCGGCCATCATACCGCTTTAGAATGACATTGTCTCAATTGTTTAAGGTATATGGTATAATTGACTGGATGCCTCGATCCGGCGCGGATAACAGTAAAATTAAACTTGCTTTCTTTAATCTATTGCGCGCGGAAGCTGCCTGTATTGAATATTCTCATGTAATTCGTCAGGTGGTGGAAATCATTGCCAATACAGAGAAACCTTCAAAAAAAATAACCACATCTCTTAAAGGACTTATTCTTCAAGAACAGGGTGAGCGGGATGATTCTTTGGCAACCTATGTCAGCCGTCTATTACGTAACCTTGATATTCCGCAAATAAATCGGGATGTAATACCCATCGTATCGAGAAAGTACATACCTGAATATCGAATTCAGATAGAAGATGTATTCTCATCATTTAACGGTCATTCTCGAGACGAAGTAATTTCCAGCGTTGAACAGTCGATAAAAAAGCCTTATGATGATTTAATTGAAGACTCCATGTCTGAGTGGATGAAAAAAGAAATAAATGCGTCGTTAGATAAATTAAAGAAAAACTTTAAAATTAAACGCTTGTACTCCATGTTTCAAAACATTGTTATATATCAAGTAAGCGAATTAAAAAATGAAAAGATAAAAAAATATCTTGCCATTGCTTTTGTAGATAACATTGAATTTTTAAGAGACGATCGAAATCAAATCATTACCAGCGAAAGTACGGAAGTCGCCTGTATTCAGGCTACACAATTGATTCGAGCGTATCAGGCAAAACAGTCTTTAAAGGATAACTGGATTGAAATTTATGCCTGTAAAGAACCTGTTTTGATGGATCTTCGTGGTATCAACTCTGAAATACTGAATTATCAGGTATTTGCCAGAAGCGGAATGAGCGTATTACGTTTTTTTACAGATATCAGCGTTGACAGAACCACCATTTTTATAGACGCCAGACATCCGGTGGATCAATCTATTTCAAGAAAAGTTCTTTTTCTTGCCCGAAATCAGGGTCGACTTACTTTTGACTTACTTATTGAAAGAGATTCCAGAAATCCATATTATGATGGAAACGGAAACGACAAAGACCAGCGATTGTTTGATCGAGATAAATGGCCTATCGATATATGGGCAAATGAGACATTTGATCCAGGCTCAATAGATACCATCACCATTAATTCCATTGATAATTATCTTTGGAAAGATCCAAAAAGCGCAAAGGAAATCGTAAAACCTGTCGGAGGTAAAATTTATTCAGGTACCGTTGGCAGTAAAAATGCGCTTTTCTACATGAAAGATTCGCGTATCGCCGGCGGAGCCAGCGGCGATCTTGAGGGTTTAAAATATGTTGCGGCAGCATACATTGCATACCATAAAAATATGCCGTTATACGTCTGGAATGACGGCGCAGGCGCAAATATTAAAGAGGGTATGATTTCATTAAACCGCGCAGCAGAAGGTTTTATGATAAATGCCCTGCTTGGCGGTCGAGTTGATAAAGCCACCTTCAGCAATTACACAAAACAATTTCCTGACGAAAGTTTACGAAATCTTTTTGCAGAACTTGATAAAATGCTGTCATCTGATTTAAAAAAATTAAATGAAGGTACTGGATTTTTTATTGTTGGAGTCGGTATCGGTTCGTCAACAGGACTTGACGTATATGGTTCGAGTCAAATGGCAATACAGGTCATGGTTGATGCAGAGCAGTCTTACAGAGTATTGACTGGTTCGAATGTTATTAAATCTGTTACCGGAGAAGATCTCACCAATTATGAAATTGGCGGCGCAAAGGTAATGAGTAAATGGACTGGAACCGTTGACTTGATTGCAGAGAATAAACTTCATCTAATGACTTACATTCGTTCTATTCAGGAAATTTTTGTAGATCAGGCGAGTCTACCTTCAATTCAACGAATTAAAATAAAAGAAGATACCGAAGAAAGTTCGGCAACAAAACTGGATGTTTTAAATTACCAGTTGATTCTACGAAACGTTGACGGAGGACTTTTTCTGCCAATGAAAGAAGAGTATTATGGATCAGGTTCAGCCATTGGAGGATTTGCTCGAATTGGCGGACGAGCCGTTCTCATCATGGGGCCGCGTACAAATTTTGGAATTCGATCTTTTGCTACGGTAACCAAGGTCAAGGAGCTTCTTTCCGTTGCCAGAAAAACAGGTGTTAACCAGATTATTTTATTCGGTAAAAATTGGTATCACGAAACCATTACAGAAGACGATCTTACACTGAGGGCCCGCACTGATTTTATGAAAATGCTTTCTCAAAAATCAGGGGTCAGGATTCATATCATTACCCACAAATATGGCCTGCATAAAGTTGTGATGAATCATTCTGTTGACGCGTTGATTTTTGTACAAAAAGGCGAATTAAGCCAGAACGACTATGAAGTGGTTAGAAAAACAGCTGCTTTTATTGTCGATTCTGTTGATGAAGCTTTTGACATGGCTCATAAAATTATCGAATTGCTGGATCCGATACAAAACAAGGACAAAAACTCTGCCAAAAAAATTGAAATAAAAGTTTCTTCTAAAAAAGTAACTTTGCCGTCTGATACATCGGTTCCTTTTGATATGAAAGCAAATGTAATTGAACCATTGTTTGATGAAGGAAGCTTTATCGAGTTTTATGAAAAAATGAACGATAAAACACAAGGACCAAGTTTAATTACCGGATTTGCCAGGTTAAACGGACAAACCGTAGGAGTAATTGCAGATCAACCGCTCATTATGGGGGGAGCGCCGGATGCGCCCGGAACAGAGAAGTTCCGTGTTTTTACAGAGCTTGTCAGTCGAAATAATATACCACTGGTAATGCTATCAAATGCCCCAGGTTTTGTTCCCGGAACAAAGCAAGAGAGATTACGAATACAGCAAATCGGCGGAGAATCGCTTGATGTAAACGTGCTGAGTAATATGCCTGTCGTGTCTGTTGTGCTGAATCAAAATTATGGCGGTCGTCAGATACATTCATTCAGCAGATTTTTAAGACCAGGTATTGTATATCTGGCTTTAAAAAGATCAGTTTTAGCGGTTATGGGCGCTAACGCTTCTTTTGATTTATTTGAAGGGTCAAAATATCAGGAACTTTTAGCTGCCAAAAAAACTGACGAAGCAAATAAGCTAAAGAAAAAGTATGTTGCTGACTACAATACCAAGGCTGCGGCAGAAAATGACGCTTTTACAACCGGAGTACTTGACTGGCTTATTGAAAATGAAAATGACTTAAGAAAAGAAGTCATCAAGGGGCTTGAAAAAGCAAAAGAAGATGTAAAACGAATATTTATGTCCAAGTAAATGTATCGTTAAAGCAGCTAATTCAATAGCCTTTATTAAGATGAACATCAGGCAGTGCTTTATCTTCCATGACTGCCCATAGAAGGTGAACAATGTTTTCGGGCGCAATTACAGTGTATGTATTTCTACGCTTTTTTAATCCGTCGCGTAAATCTTTTCTAACTTTTGGATTGCCGGTTAAATCAAATATAATATCAAGATAATCGCCCATTGTTGTAATTTCATCTGGTGTTAAAATTTGAATTTGTTTTGCCATTGCTGCTTTTTTCCCTTCTGTATCTTCATTTTCCGAAGCTGCAATGATATAAATTCCTTTTGACTTTAAATCCATGACCCTATTGATAAATGAAGTACCGATACGCCCAAGACCGACAATTGCTATATTCATAAAAAACTCCTGATTAAATTAAATTTAATGAAGATTGCGCATAGTTTCAATAAATACTATACAGAACAATTAAGTTTTAAGTCGATTTTCTCTTGATTTGAATTTAAAAAAATTTACAAACCAGAAAATTTTACTAGAAGCGGATTAATAATAAATATAAAAAAATTGACAATCTAAGAGCGATGTGTTCATGTTCAATATCTATGAATATGGAGAAAAAGTATAACGCAAGATTTGGATTGTTTTTTGAATCGGCACGAGACTGCATTTTAATATTTAATAAAGACGGTGTTATTATTGATATAAATTCAAACGGCCAAATGCAGTTTGGCTATTCCAGAGAAGAAATTATCGATAAAAATATATTAAAATTTACACTTCCAAAAGAAGTAAAGTATTTCTTTGAACAAGTTGCTAAACTTTTTACTACCGGCCAGGTCTTGTTTGAATCTATATTTTGCACAAAAAATGGATTGCAATTACCCGTTGAAATCAATGCTCGTTTAATCAATGTAGGCGATGGAGAGGCTATTTTTGCCATTTATCGTGATATTACGTTACGGAAAGAAATTTTAAACATGTGTACATTTGCCGATGTTCAAATTCGATCAAACAGTAAAAACTTAAAAGACGGTTTTATTTTAATGGACAAAGAAGGCAAAATTTTAAATTGCAATGACGAATATCTTAAACTTTCGGGATATTCTAAAGATAAAATTATAAACATGAGTTTTTTGGATCTTACCATCAAGGGCAGCAAGGCGGAAAGAATTGAAAATTTTCAAAATATAATTAAAGAAGGTCATGGACTTTTTGAAAGTTTTCACAAAACAAAAGACGATAAAATCTGGCCGGTTTCTGTCAATGCCAATTTCTGCAATATTGACGGAGGTAGAATGTGTACATTCGTCGTAGATTTAAGTGAAATGCAACAGGTTTTAACTGAAATTGAACAAAGTCAGGAAATCATGATAAAGATCATTGATCATTCGCCAATTGCCATGGGAATCGGGCATTTAGACGGTAATATAATTTATGTAAATAACGAAATGTGTAAAATGCTTGGTTATACGAAAGAGGAATTAGCAAAACTAAATGTTAAAGATATCACACATTCCGGCGATCATGGAATGACAGAAGAAAATTTAAAAACTTTAAAAAATATGCCAAAGATCAAAACCGGTGCAAAACGATATGTTACCAAAGACGGCAAGATCGTCTGGGTACATGGAACAGGAACTACTTTTAAAGATTCTTCAGGAAAAATTTTTCAAGTCGCCCAAATGATAGAGATTAAAGATCTTTGATCAATTTTCATCAACTTTTGTCATACAATTAAACTGCAATCAATAAAGTTTTAATTTTAAAGATCATTCTAATTTTAGATAAATAAATTGACAGTATACGGCAATGGGGTAAATTTGTTTTATAAACTCGATAATAGTATATTTATAAACGTTATCTATGATTTTATTTTTTATGTTTGCTATTATATTGGGAGTGGCGACTTCTTTGTAGAAAGGCGACATTTTGGCGCGCCATGAATGGCCAAAAAACCACGCTATACCAAAATGTAGGTACCCTTAATATTGTTTAAGAAGGTAATTCATGGAGATCATGAAAAAAAATGATAAAATGTTTGAAACTGTTTTTGAATCGGCTAGAGATTGTATTTTAATTTTTGATAAAACCGGTTACATTATAGATGTAAATCAAAACGGTTGTCTGGCATGGGGTTACTCCAAAAATGAAATGACTGGAAAGCATGTCGCAGCATTTGCCATTCCCGAAAAAAAGAAAAACACACCATATCAAATTGCTAAAGTACTTAAAGAAGGCTATTTAACTTTTGATTCTGAAATATTGTGCAAAAACGGCAACTTGCTGCCGGTAGAAATTAACGCAAACATGGCTGAAATTGACGGTCAGGAAGTAATTGTAAGTTTTCATCGGGACATTTCCGAGCGTAAAAAAAATGAAAAGAAACTTATTCAACGTAGAGAGGATCTGCAAAAAATTTTAGATCATTCGCCAATTTGTATGGGTATCGGTAAAATGAATGGTGAATCTGTTTATGTTAATGATGCAATGTGCAACCTTTTGGGGTATACGAAAGAGGAATTTAAAACAATTCAAGCTAAAGATATTATTCATCCAGATGATCAAAAGGCGAGTTCCGAAGATTTTAACCGCTTGATAAACGGCGAAATCAAAATTCACGCTCAAAAGCGGTATGTAACCAAAGAAGGTAAAATAATTTGGGTAGAAGGTTCCATATGTGTTTTTAATGATGAATCGGGAGAAAAGTTACATATTGTCCAGATGGTGGATGTAACTGAACGTAAGATTAGTGAGCAAAAGTTAATACAAAACGAGAAAAAATTCAAGATGATCTTTGAGTCGGCAAAAGATATAATGATCATGGCCGATGAAGACGGCGGCATTGTCGATGTTAATTCTACATGTTGCGAGCTTCTTGGCTATACCAAAGAAGAAATGATCGGATGCCATTTATCTAAATTTGTCGCCCCCGAGTTTAGGGAAGGTGTCGGCATTAGACTAAAAAAGCTATATAAAGAAAAGAGTCTTATTTTTGAATCTGCTCATCTATGTAAAAATAATACCGTTATTCCAATTGAAGTAAATGCCCATATCATTGAAATTAACGGAAAACAGTTTAAGTTTAGTATAAATCGGGACATAACGGAGCGAAAAGCCTATGAGAGTACAATTTTAAAAAACGAAACAAGATACCGTGCTGTGATTGAAACTTTTCAAGAAGGGTTTATGATGGTGGATCGAAATGGAAAGATACTGGAAGTTAACCCGGCCTATTGCAAATATTCAGGGTACACAGAAAAGGAACTTTTGTCCATGAGCATTCCTGATCTTACTGTTCATGGAAGTTATGAAAAAAATACAGCGCATATGAAAAAAGTTATCGCCGAAGGTTATAAAAAATTTGAAAATCAACATCGAAGAAAAGATGGTACTATATGGGATGTTGAAACGATCATCAATTTCGGCGAAAATAATGACAGTGTTATGTTTGGCTTTTTCATTGATATTTCGCAACGAAAAAAAATAACAAATATGCTTGAACATAATGAACGAAAATTTCGTATGTTGTTTGAAAACGCAAATGATTTTATACTCATTGCCGGCGTTGATGACGGTAAAATTGTTGATATAAACCCGCTTGCGTGTAATCGTTTGGGTTATACAAAAGAAGAATTGGTTGGCCAAAAACTGTCAAGTATTGTCGCGCCTAGATTTTCCGAAAGTGTTGAAGAAAGAATTAAAATAATTAAAGAACATGGATTTTATATTTTTGAATCTGCTCATATTTGCAAAGATAAATCGATAATACCTATTGAAGTTAATTCCCGATTTATCGAAAAAGACGGAAAGCAGATGATTATAAACATCAATCGCGACATTACCATGCGAAAAGAAATTGAAGACATGCTGAAAAAGCGAGAGGCAAAATACCGCGCAGTTATTGAAACTTCACAAGATGGATTTTTAATGGTAAGTAAAGAAGGTAAAATACTTGAAGCAAATGATACATATATAAAACGTTCCGGATATACCCTGGACGAGCTTTTAAAATTAAGTATTTTTGATGTAACTGTTGAGGGCTCACAAGAAAAAAGAGCCGAGGAAATGCAAAAACTAATAACAACAGGTCATGGTCGATTTGAAAATTATCATCGAAAAAAAGACGGTTCAATATATCCAGTCGAGACAATTGTTAACTTTTGGAATATTGGCGAAGGAGTTCTTTTTGGATTTATTGTGGATATTACAGAAAGAAAGCATATGCTGAAAATGCTGCAAGAAAGCGAAGATAAATTTCGCACGTTGTTTGAATATGCCAATGACTTTATCATTCTTTTAGACCTCAACAATGGCTGCATTTTAGATATAAATCCAAACTCATATATTCGGTTAGGGTATAAAAAAGAAGAGTTAGTGGGAAAGCACATTTCAACCATAGTCTCTTCAAAATTTGCTTCAAAAGTTTCAAACAGAATGTCAGAAATACTAAAAAATGGTTTTATAACATTTGAATCGGAACACTTACATAAAGACGGCAGTGTAATTGCTGTAGAAGTTTCATCGCATTTAATTGAAAAAAACGGCAAACTGATTGATTTTAGCATAGCGCGCGATATCACCATGCGCAAGAAGATGGAAGAAGAGCTATTGACCCGTGAAGCCCTTAGCAGGGCAGTGATAGAAAGAATTTTAGACAGTTAAAATAATCGGATCAAATGATTTTATCGCAAATTAAATTTATCTGGGCTTCGTTTAAACCTTCAACCAACAACCCTTCTTTAATTTTTTCATAATTAAAATTTTTCTCGTCAAGGTTTGTAAGCAGCGCCATGATTTTTTTCTTTTTAACAGGACCAACGCCATGAATGTCATCCACAATGGATTTTAAGTTTCGTTTGCCCCTGAGTTCACGGTGGAAAGCAACTGAAAAGCGATGAGCTTCGTCCCGGGCTAGTCTTAAAATCAACATCCCCGGGCTGTTTTTATCCATAGAAACGGTTTTTCCATTTTCTGTTGTTATCAGCTCTTCTTTTTTTGCCAGCGACACAATTTTTACCGAAACATGATTTTCAGTTCTGGCCCTTAACGCGGCGTTTAACTGAGTGATGCCCCCGTCAATGACGATGAGATCCGGAATGTCGGCGGTTTTTTCTTTAAATGCCTTCATGCGACGCGATAATACTTCGTAAATCATTGCGGGATCATCAGGGGTGTTTTTTGTTGTAATTTTATACCTTCGATATCCAGCTTTATAGGGAATTCCATTTCGAATGGTAACGCCGCAGCCGACCGCATCGGTACCCTGAATGTTGGAAATGTCATAACATTCGATCATTTCAGGCGGTTGAACTAAATTCAGGAATTTTTGTATTTGCCGTAAGCCATATCTCTGGTTTCTGATTTTTTCAGATAAAATTCTTTCTCTGAGCGTCAGACGGGCGTTATTTTGCGCCATTTGAATGAGCGACAATCTTTTAGTATAGTCATCGCTTTCGGTGTTATCCGCCAGACGCACCGGTGAACGAAATTTTTTAGAAAGAATTTTCTGCCATTCGCCGCGCGTATATAGTTTCGAGTCGGTTAAAATTAAACCAGGGCAGTCAGTTAAGTTTAAATAGTGATCCCTTAAAAAAGTTTCAATCAATTCAGAGTGAAACGATTCCATTTGATCATTGGCAGGTCTTGCGGTTTCTGTCAGCGCATAAGAACCCTTGTTGATTAAATTACCTTTTCGAATTCTAAGCAATACAATTTGCGAATAGTAAATGTTATTTGTATTTTGATCGTCCCCAGATTTTAATTTTAAGTCTCCATCTTCCTCATCAGAGCCTAAATTATCTGCAAAATTAGAATCGGAATCAAGCTCATTCTGGCTTATGCCGTATAGTCCAACAACGTCATAGTTATTCTCGTCGTCTTCGCCGTGGACGCTTTGTTCGGTATAAATGGCCTTGATATCAGAAATGATGTCTCTGTAAACGGCAGCCTTTTCATATTCAAACTTTTCTGAATATCGTTTCATTTGACTTTCCATTTCATGGACAATCTCATCGTCTTTGGCTTCCAGAAAAAGTTTAATTTTTTCAATCATTAAACCATAATCACTTTGTGAAATTTTTTCAGCGCAGGGGGCAAGGCAAAGCCCAATGTGATAATTCAGGCATGGTCTCATCGGTGATTTTGCAGGCAAAGCCTGATGCCGTTTACGAATGGGAAAAGTCCTGTGAATGAGAGACAAGATATTTCGCGCAGCGCCCGCATCGGAATATGGACCAAAGTACAAATTTTTCGGATTTGTTTTTCTTCGCGTGATCAATAATCGGGGAAAAGCCTCGCCGGCGGTAAGGCACAAATAGGGATATCTTTTATCATCTTTTAATCGAACGTTATAAACCGGCGAATGTTCCTTGATAAGGTTACTTTCCAGTAACAACGCCTCCACTTCATTTTTAGTAACGATGTAATCGAGATCATTTACTTTTGACATCAAATATTTTGTCTTGTAATCGTCCGAATTAAAATACTGGCGAATTCGGCTTCGCAAATTGTTTGCCTTACCGACATATAAAATTTCAGATTTTTGCGTTTCGACATCAAGTCGTTTCCACAGGTAGCAGCCTGGTTCGGTGGAAATTGACGGCAACCTTTCGAATATGGTTTTCAGTTGTTGAGATAATTCGCTCATTACATTTCTTTCACTTATGAGGGGCTTAACGCGCCCCTAAGCAGGTACACGGTTACCTGCTGCCCCCCGTGTATAATACGTATGGGGTAAAGCAGAACCTTGTTCTGCTTTAGGGGAAAGGCTTTTCCCCTTTAATTGTTTTTATAATTTCCTTTTCAGGTTTACAATCATAGAGATCGTATAAAAGACTGTCTGGGCGGTTTATTTTTCGGCAGCTTTTATCTACCTTGCATTTCTGGGTTTTATCATTTAAAATCCATCTTGAATTTTCAGGGTTGGTTTCACTAACCAGCGATAATTTATAATAGCGTTGAAAAGCGGCAATCAATGTGTACTGTTCAGAACCGACACAGTTTGCTACGGCAGATCGCGGCGGAATGTTTAGCGCAGTGTCATAGAAATCATACTTAAATTCTTTTAATCGTGACGGATAGTTTTTAAATGAAAAAAATAAAATTACCGCCGTAATTGCTGTCATGAAAGATAAAATAGTTGTATAACGACGAAACAAGGCTGAAGTTTTAAATTTTTTATCGAGTTCTAAAAATGACGGGGCAAAAATGGCGGCAATGGAAAGAGCAAAAAATGGCAGGCCCGGATACAAGTAATAACTCCTAAACTTATGAACTAAAAACAAAGGAACGGTTCCTGCAAGACCAATGATCAGAAAAAACAAACTTAAACGGGAGACTTTTATCTGGTTCCATTTTTTAGAAATCGCAGTTACTGATAATGAAACGACAAGAGGAAGAAGTAACTCTGAAAGTATTAACCATGTGTTGCGTGCAGCTCCTGTTTTTTCGCCGGGCATACTTCCCGATACGCTGGGTACCAGCTGGTGCTGTATATAATTTTTATAAAAATCAATGGAGTCGGTAAAATATAAAATCAGGTAAGTTGTTAATATTGCAGCGGCTGTCAAAAAAATACTTAACAGCAATGCCTTTGTAAAGCTTGTTTTTTTAAATAAGATATAATGAAGCATGGGAACAATCAAGGGGAAAAGCCCTGCTATATTTTTACTCAATACCGCAAGGGCTAAAGATACTCCGGCGCATAAAAAATAAAAAGTCAATGACCGAAGTTTTAAATTTGTTTTGGCATTTAGTGCGCGAAGTTGAAAATAAACAGAAGCAAGAATAAATACGGTCATAGTGATTTCCAGCATGTTGTTTGAAAATATCCATGAAGTCATGGGCATTAAAGAGACCAGTAAAATAACAGACCAGTATGGTTTACCCGTGTCATCAGACTTTTGATCATCGCTCAATTGAAAAATAAAAAACAACAAAGCTAAAATTACGCCGCCGGAAACAAAACCAAAAAGGGTGTCGACCAAAGTGTTGTCGCCGAAGAATCGATAAAAAAGAGAATGTAGCCAAAATGATAACGGGGGATGCCAGTAAAAAATCTTTCCCATGAAATCGGTGTAATAAGGCGCGTTAAATGTTCCCGCTCCTTCTGCCATATTTCGGGCAATGGAAGCGTAAAGAAGGCCGTCCAAAAACATTCCAAATGCCCAAAGGCGCGGTAAAAGTAAAATTAAAAAAACAGCAATTGCAAAATATATCATTTCATGATAAGACTATATGTATTTTCAGAGCGTAAACCGATATTTTAATAAATTAAATTCTTTATTTGTCGAATTCTTTTTTTCATCAACTTGACGACCTGTGTAAACAGACGTTTTTTACCATATGGGCGAAAACAAAAATAAATCCGGCGAAAAAGAAAAGGGTAACAAAGAACAAAGCAAGTGGTCAACTACCATTTGTTTGCCCAAAACCGAGTTTCCCATGCGGGCACAATTACCCGAAAAAGAGCCGCGTATTCTTGAATATTGGCAAAAGAATTCTGTTTTTGCAAAAATTCTTAAGTCAAGAAAAGCTGCCGGCGCTCCATCCTTTATACTTCATGACGGCCCGCCCTATGCCAATGGAAACTTCCATACTGGTCATGCCCTCAATAAAATATTAAAAGACATCATCAATAAATTTAATCTGGTAAACGGTCGTTATGTTCCTTATGTACCGGGATGGGATTGTCATGGTCTGCCAATCGAGCTTGCTGTAATTAAAAAACTGGTGAATCGAAAAAAAGACGAAGAAAAAGATCCGCGAAAAGTAAGAGAAGCCTGTCGAAAATATGCCGCTGAGTTTATAGAAATTCAAGCCAAAGATCAGTCTCGTTTTGGAGTATCCTGGGACAGTTCGCATATGACATCTCTTGAAGATAAAACCAAACCTGCTCCGGGAAATTTTTATTATACAATGAGCGCTGATTATGAAGCCGGTATTCTCGAGTCGTTTCGCGATTTATTTAAAGCCGGTTATATTTACAAGGGAGAAAAGCCGGTGTATTGGGATACCGTTGCCAGAACTGCGATGGCTGAAGCTGAAGTTGAATACGAAGAGCATACCTCGCCGTCAGTGTATGTTGCTTTTCCGGTTAAAAACAACGTTGGTAATTTTTCAAAACGCGAAATACATCCCGAATTTGTCGTGATCTGGACAACTACGCCATGGACATTGCCGGCAAATCTGGCGCTTTGTTTTCATCCTGAATTTTCCTATGCCGTTTATACAACGGAGCGTGGGAATCTTGTGATTGCCGAAGGTCTCGAAGAAAGTTTTTTTAGTACAACCGGCTTAACATTTAGCGCAAAAGAAAAAATCAACAAAGACGACGTAGAAAAAATACGGGCAGCACACCCTTTTATTGACCGCGAAAGTAAAATTGTTTTTGGTTCTCATGTTACATTAGAAGCCGGAACCGGCGTTGTTCATACAGCTCCTGGTCACGGTGTCGACGACTATCGTGTAGGGCTTGAATATAATCTTCCTCCATATTCGCCGGTAGACCATCGCGGCCGTTATACTTCTGAATTTCCTTTAATGGAGAATACCTATGTTTTTGATGCAAATGAAAAAATCATTGAACTTTTAAAAGACAAGAGTTTATTGCTGCACCATGTTCCTATTATACATTCCTACCCTCATTCGTGGCGTTCACATTCGCCTTTGATTTTTCGGGCAACCCCTCAATGGTTTTTCAAGGTTGAAGGTCTGCGAGAACTTGCACTTGAAAAAACCAAAGACGTTGAATGGATACCCGGCTGGGGTCAAAAACGGTTTGAGTCTATGGTTGAAAATCGACCAGACTGGTGTTTATCGCGTCAGCGCTCGTGGGGTGTTCCAATACCTGCTTTTATGTGTAAAAAGTGCGGCGAAACGCACATGACTCAGGAGTCTCTCGATTTTATAATTCAACAGGTACAGGAAAATGGTATAGAAGTATGGTTTGACAGGGAGGCTCGTGAACTGATGCCGGCCCTCGCAGCATGTTCGAAATGCGGCGGAAAAGATTTTGAAAAAGAAAACGATATTCTGGATGTCTGGTTTGATTCAGGCGTTAGCTGGTATACAGTACTTAAAAAAAACCATGATTTAAAGTTTCCGGCAGATCTGTATCTGGAAGGTTCTGATCAGCATCGAGGCTGGTTTCAAAGCAGTTTGTGGCCTGCGCTTGCTCTTGAAAAGACAGCGCCGTATAAAAAAGTATTAACACACGGTTATGTGCTTGACGACAAGGGCCGCGCTATGAGCAAATCTTTGGGAAATGTGATCTCGCCTGTAACTGATATCATTCCTAAATATGGAGCGGATATTTTAAGGCTTTGGGTTTCATCAGAAGATTACAGAACAGATAACCGTATCAGCTTTGATATGCTTGATCGGCTTTCTGACAGTTATCGCAAAATTCGAAATACCTTTCGTTATATGTTGGGAAATTTAAGCGATGGTAAATCGGCAGATACATTAAACCATTCGCAAATTAAAGAAGAAATAGATTTATGGGCTTTGCACGAACTGGCCTCTCTCGGTGAAAAAATTAAAAACGCTTATGAGAATTATGAGTTTCATCTGGTATATCAGCGCATTCTCGCATTTTGTACTGTGACGTTGTCTAATACATATTTTGATATCATCAGGGATCGTCTTTACTGCGATTCAAGGCCTGATCAAAATAATGACGATGAATTTTCAGCTAAACGGTTATCTTCGTTATCTGCTTTGAAAATTATTTTTGAAAATCTTCTCGTTTGGTTGTCGCCCGTTTTAAGTTTTACGGCAGAAGAAATTCAGCAGCTTTATAATCCTGAAAAAAGCGTATTTGAACTAATTTGGCCGGATATTTCAAATTGGAAAAATGAAAATCTGGAAAAAAAATATGAGGCGGCCTGGCTTTTAAAGGATCGTGTAAATACCGCTCTTGAAGAAGCGCGCGCTGCCGGAATTATAAAAGCATCGCTGGAATCAACAGTATATCTTCCTGAAAACGAAATTAACAACACAGGGTTAACTCTTGATGAGTTGTCATTTATACTGGTAGTTTCTGATGTTCAAGAGTTAACAGATAAGAAAAGTCTTAAAATTGAAGTTAAAAAATCATCGAGACAAAAATGCGGCCGCTGCTGGATATATCGTGATTTAAATGAAGCACAACTATGCCCAAGATGTGCGAAAATACTAAAGTAAAATTAAAATATATTGGACTCTCGCATTTAGACGTTATTTTAAAGCCTCTGGAACGAAAAAATAAGTAGGTTTTATGACTTTTTTCCGATAATATAAGCTACAGACATATAAAAATCAGAAATTTATCCGGCTTCTGAGAATGTTTCGATTGAAAATATTCATTTTTAATTTTCAAAATAATGGAAAAAGAATGTGAACTTTAGACATAAAAATGCTAACTGATAAATTTATTGAAAACCGACTTGTATATTTTATAGAATACTTTAAAGTAATTGCATTCGTTACTTTAATATCTTTGCTCATATTTTCTTCTGACATTTATATTAAATTTTCACACGCGCTTAAAACTATTGAATTAAAAGACGAATTTTTCATAAATGCCAAAAAAAATCAGCTTGAACAGTTTATGGAAAGCCTTTTAAGCGATTTAAAACAATTGAAAGAAAATGAAAATATTAAAAATTATTTAAAATTCAAAAATTCAGACTATCTTGAGTCAGCTTCTGTTGAGTTTGTTTCGCTTGCCGCAGCTACAAAAATCTACGATGAAATTATTTTGATAGATAAAACGGGGCAGGAAAAAATTCACATTACAAACTATGATGAAATTTTACGCCTGCGTGGAGCAAATCTTCAAAATGTTTCTAATGAAAATTATTTCATTCAAACTGAGCGGTTATCAAATGGCGGTATTTTTGTATCAAATGTAGAATTAAATCAAAATCGCGGTAAGGTTGAAATACCCTATCGCCCTGTTGTTCGTTTTGCTACCGTTTTATATAACCAGTTTGATGCGCCTTCCGGGATTTTATTAATTAGAATCGATGGCAATAAATTTATTGAAAAATTTATGAATAAGAATCTAGAATTTCCCGGTAGACTGATGATTGTTTCAGGGAATGGTTCCTGGGCATTCGGAGATAGTTTAAATACAGACCTGTCCGTTGTTCTTCAAGAAAATAAAAAAAATGAAATAAAAAAAATATTGGCGGATGAATGGAGTTTAATTGCAGAAAAAAATGAAGGAAAGTTTAAATCAGAAAATGGTTCATTTGTTTTTAAAACATTATATTCTCCGATAAATTTTCGTAATGACCATCTTGAAAATATATCTCAATACTCCAGTTCAACACAGGCCTGGAAAATCATTGCATATATTCCACAGGAATATATTCGTCAAATGTTTAAAAATATCATCATGGATGAAATTCCCTATGTTATTATATACTTTATTATAGCTTTAATTACAGGTTTATATTTCGCTTATTTATTTGCCGGTAAAAAAATAAACAATACAGAACTTACAATTAGTGAAACAACTTTAAAAAATGCTCAAAAAATATTAAAAACAGGAAACTGGTATTTTAATTTAATTGAACGTAAATGGTATTGGTCTGACGAACTTTATCACATTTTTGGATACGATCCGAATAATAATCAGCCTGACCTTAATCTTATATTAAAAATAGTTCATCCTGATGATTTAAGTCGTGTAACTGAAAGTATGAAAAGCGCACTTGAAAAACATGTTGAGCACCAGATAACATTTGATTTACTTTTGCCTGGCGGGAAAATAAAACATGTAATTTCGATAATCTCTCTTGAAAATGTTGGCGGGCTTACTGAAAAAATTCATGGGGTTATTCAAGATATTACTTCACATATAAACATAGAGTCGGAATTAAGATTAAAAACTGCCGCCATAAAACGTTCAAATGACGTTAAAATGGAATTTATCATCAACATTGTAAATGAGATTAAAAGTTCGATAAATATTATTGCTGGTTTTTCGTCGTCATTGTCTTCACAGGTTAACGATAAAATAAGCATGTACTTTTTAAAATCTATAAATGTTACCAGTAAAATATTGTTAAAACTATTTAATGACATTGTAATTCTTTCTGATCTTGAAAGCGAATCCGAAAATTCAAATGTACGTCCTGTAAATTTACTTGCGCTTATAAATGAATCAAAGGAATTATTTCGCTTGCGCTTACAGGAAAAAAAATTAAAATTTTTTCTGGAGATTGATCCAAAATTACCGGAACAGTTGTTGGTTGATGAGGTCAGGGTAAGGCAGATTTTCATTAGTTTAATTGGCAATGCAATTAAATTTACTGATCAGGGGTTTATCTTAATAACAGTTAAAAAAAAATTTTCAGATACAGAACATCGCAATGTTGATATTAGCATCATTGTAGAAGATACCGGTATCGGCTTAAGCGAAAGCAATAAAACAGAATTATTAAAACGACTTTTAATTGCTGAAAAAAATAATAAAGATATTACCGAGCAGGGATTTGGACTTTCCATTACAAGAAGACTGCTTAACCTTATGAACGGAGAAATGATCATTAAGAACCAGCCGGATCGAGGCACTATTGTTAAAATTACAATTCCCAGTGTTAAAATTGTTTCTGGACAAAAATCAGAAATAAAATCTGAATATATTGATAACTATATCGAGAATATTTCTCTTGACGATTTTTCAAAATCTGTCATTTTATTGATTTCTAATTCTAACGAAAAACAGTTGATTAAAAATTACTTTCTTGATGGCCCAATTGAAATTGCCGAGGCAGCAAATAATAAAGAAAGTATTGAAATGATAGAATACTTCCTTCCGAATGTGGTCATTGCATTACCAGATAAAGAAAATTTCGAAGAATTATTATTTGTTAAAAATATTCGAAAAAATGAAAAATATGCAGATATTCCGTTTATTCTTTTATTGCCTGAAAAATTAAGATCTGAGAAAGGAGTTATAAACTTAACAAAAGCAGTAAACGAAGTTATATATACTCCCATGGAAAAAAATGAGCTCATGCTATCACTGGCGCGGTATCTTCCTTTTCAGGATTCTTCAACTGATCGTAATATGATCATTAACCTTGGAGGACTTACTGACAAAGATAAAAAAGATATGACTGAACTTTTAAGTATTCTTCAAAACCGAATGAAGTATATGTGGGAAAAAGTATCAAATTTACTTGAAAAGCCGGATATTGAAGAGTTTGCAGCAGAGATTACCGAGCTTGCAAGAAATTACAATTATCGTCCATTATTTAAGTGGGCAAATGATTTAAGCAGTCAGGTTCATATGTTTGATGCCATTTCAATTTTAAATACGCTTAAGGAATTTCCTCATATTGTTGATTCTCTAAAAAAGCAAAACTTATAATGAAACTACCGTGTTTTTAATTTGTTCCGCTTGCGCGAAACAAATTAAAGCGGAGTCACTTCAAGTTTGAACATGTATAAATTAAACAGACATCGTACCAGGCAAAAGCAGCAAATGTTTTGCGTTACCACCACTTCATTTTAATCTAGAATAATCTCAATTGATGAAGCGCCATTTCGAGCAATTTCTTTTGCATTTTCAATGGTGTCTGCGCAGGCTATGACAACTCCCATTCGACGTTTGCCAGATACTTCCGGTTTGCCAAAAAGTCTAAGTTGCATACCAGGATGTTCCAGGGCTTTTTCAACATTATCAAAATTTATGGTATTAGACTTTCCGTCTGCTAAAATAACACATGAAGCCGTTGGTCCATAATTTTTTATATCTGGAATGGGAAGACCTAAGATAGCGCGTGCGTGAAGCGCAAATTCAGACAGATCTTGTGAACCAAGGGTTACAAGTCCGGTATCGTGAGGTCGAGGGGAAACTTCGCTGAAGTAGACTTCATTACCTTTTATAAAAAGTTCTACACCAAAAATGCCACGTCCTCCTAAAGAATCAGTGATGGTACGCGCAATTCTTTGAGCTTCTTCTAAAGTAGTTTTTGACATGGGGTGCGGCTGCCATGATTCCTGATAATCACCGTTGATTTGTAAATGACCAATTGGTTCACAAAATGTAGTACCATATAAATGACGAACCGTAAGTAATGTAATTTCGTAATCGAACTTTATAAAACCTTCTACAATTACACGACCTCCTTCAGCTCGGCCGCCATGTTGGGCATATTCCCATGCTTTTTTAACATCTTCAATACTTCTAACAATGCTTTGCCCTTTTCCTGAAGAACTCATGGTGGGCTTGATCACAAATGGATAACCAAGCTCATCAATGGCTTTAAGGTATTCTTCTTCGTTATCAACAAAACGATACGGAGAGGTGCGAAGTTTTAATTCTTCGGAGGCAAGTCTGCGAATTCCTTCGCGATTCATTGTAAGTTTTGCAGCACGGGCTGTGGGTATGACTGTAAATCCTTCTTTCTCAAGTTCGATTAAAGTGTCGGTTGCAATTGCTTCAATTTCGGGAACAATGTAATGAGGGTTTTCTTTCAGGATGACATTTCGAAGCGCCTCGCCATCTAGCATAGAAATGATGTAAGATCGATGTGCAACCTGCATTGCCGGCGCATTTTCATATCGGTCAACTGCGATTACTTCAATTCCAAATCGTTGAAGTTCAATGGCGACTTCTTTACCAAGTTCTCCTGAACCTAATAACATGACTTTTATTGCAGTTTTACTCAGCGGAGTTCCGATTTTCATAAGGCTTCCTGTTTAAATTTAATTAAATTATTAAAAAAGAAACGTTAAAGCCATGTCAAGTAAATAGAAATTTTTTATTTAATATAAAATAAGGCTTTAATAATTGAATTATTCTTGAACGATTTAAAAAATAATGATGGTTAAATGATTTTTAATAACAAAGAATTTATCCTGTTTATCATTACCAATGATGTTAATTGATTGAAATAATAAAAACATTGGGAGGGATGCTCCCAATGTTTAATTGAATTAATTTGTTTTAAATTGATAACCGGCATGGCAAGAAACGCAACTTTGCAGTTGAGTGTTAAGCATGGATATGATTTTGTCTCTTCCCGGGTTCTTTTGAGCCTCTTCAGCTATTTTATCAAAGTATTTATGGACGCCAACACCCTGTGTTTTAAAGTTTAAAGGTAATTTTAACATAAGTCCGGAACTGTCATCAATCATCATTTTTGTTCCTCCGCCAAGTGCGGCCTCTGCGATAGCTTTATGATCATTTTGTTCAATTCCATTTACAATGCCTTGAACTGCCTTGAGTAGTTGTCTCATTTCTCCAAGAACCAGAATTTTTTCAGATTTAGTTAAATTTATTTCGACTCTTCCGTCTTCACCTTTATCAACGCTGCCCTTGATAAACTTTATTCCTAAAACCAGAATTAACCCAACCCATAATAGTATAGCCAGGATAGATATTTTATTAACATTCATTTTACACCTTCAATTTTTAATTTTACGAATTAAATAAAATTCGTATTTATTAGCACATTCTAATATTGAATCATTTTGTCAAATTAAAATATGTAAGTACTCACTTACTCTACGGAAGGGAATTAATTTTCCCGAGCGTATCATTCTAATTTTGAAAAAGTCTCGTCGGTAAGCCAAATTAACTTCCATCAAAAGTAGACAAGGTCTTTGTTGAATTTCTTGGAAAAAGTCTGCCTCTACGAAATAAGTATATTTGAGAACTGATCTCTTAAGTGCGGGTTTCATTTTTAAATAAAATCATTGAAACTTTAAAGGCAATTTTAGATTTGTTTTATAAATTAAATCATGGATAGACCGTCTTTATCTTTTAAAATTATTGCTGTTTTATTTATTTCATCCCTGCTATCTTGTAGAAGTGGCGATGTTCGACCCTTCAATGATATAAACACAAATGAAAGATTTTATAGAACAGAAAAAATTATTGATGAAAGTCTCAGATCATTAAGCGAAGCTAATCAAAAGACGTATCAAAGTGTTTTAGTCAAGGAAAAACTCAATGTTGATGATCTATACACATTGGCGTTAAGAAGTTCTGAAAAAATAGCAATAAACGGCGAAGATATTATTCAGTCTCGTGAAAAAGTTCGTCAAGCCTGGGGCGCTGTTTTACCGTCGGTTAGTTTCCGTGCAAGCCTTTATGCCCCGGATACCGGAGCTACAGGCGTCGTGGGTGGAACTTTTTCTCGTGGTTACAGGTTTTATGCCCGCCAAAATATACTTACAGGACTCGATGAATATTCCGGATTAAAAGGCAGCGGAATGCAAGAGATATTTAATATTTCACAATTAAAATCAGAAGCTGCATTGTTATATGATCAAATTGCCCTGGTGTTTTTTGAATATTTGATTCTTGAAGATACATTAATTACACAAAAAATATTACTTGATAATTCTGTAGAATTGAAAAAGGAGCTTGAGAAAAGATACAATATCGGCAAGGTACGCAGATCGGAAATTTTAAGCATAGAGGTTATGATAGATAAAACTGAGGCTGCTGTTTTAAATTTAAATACACAATTAAACAACGCTCAAAAAAGAATTAAAGATCTTACGGGGTTATCAGCGATCAATAAAAATTTTATTCCTGAAGATCCTTTAGAAGTAAAAAAAATCAATCTTGAACATTACATTGGACAGGCTATGTCTTTGGAAAAAATTTCCGGCGACAACTTGTCAGATGATGTAATTGCTCAATTAGAAAAAAGACCTTCTATGATGAGTTTAAAAACCAATTGGGAGCTGGCAAAGCTGGATTCAATAAGAGCTCTTGGCGGACATCTTCCCAAAATTTATCTTGAAGGTTCTTATCGTCTTCCCGATGCGAGATCTCCAAAGGGCGATTACTATGGAGGAATTATTGCCGAAGTACCCATTTTTTCGGGGGGTATTGTACATTCACAATATCTTGCAGCAAAATCTCGCGAAAGGCAGGCCGAATTAAGATATCAGGAAGCCTTAAGAAATGCTAAAGATGAACTGGTTTATTTTCTTTATTCATGGGATTCTGGCGAGAAGGCCAGAGAAATGCTTCGTCAAGCAAAAGAAAAAGCTGAAAAAAACTATCAAACGATTCTTTATGATTATCGTATCGGTCAGGCTACGAATCTTGAAGTGCTTTCGGCCTTAAATGAGGCAGCAACGGTTAAAGAACAATATGAGAAAACAAGACTTAATCAAATGCTTACAATCATTCATATTAAAATCATTACGGGAGAACTGCCTTGAAACTATCTAGTATCTCAATTCATAATCCCGTTTTTGCATGGATGTTAATGGCGGGTTTCATAGTATTTGGTTTAATTTCATATGAACGATTAGGAATATCACAGCTTCCCGATGTGGATTTTCCGGTAATTACCATAAAGGCAAGCCTTGAAGGCGCAGCTGCCGAGATTATGGAAACAGATATTTCAGATGTTATTGAAGATGCTATTAGCGGAATCGAGGGTATTCGGGAAATTCAGTCAAATGTTCGTTATGGAAGTGTAACCATCACTGCTGAAATGAATTTAAACCGAAATGTTGATGCCGCTTTACAGGAAATTCAATCAGCAGTCTCACAGGCTACACGTCGTTTACCTAAAGATATGGATCCTCCGATCGTTTCTAAAAAAAACTCAGAAGACCGGCCTATAATGTGGATTGTACTTACTGGCAAAGGCGAACTTCGCGATTTGATGGACTATGCCAGATATGACTTGAAATCAAAATTTCAAACAGTTGCCGGTGTCGGGGATATTGCTATGGGGGGGTATGTAGATCGAAGTCTTCGCGTATGGCTGGACCCTGTAAAAATGAAAAATCTGGAGATCACTGTTGATGATGTATTGCAATCCATTTCAACGGAACATTCGGAGCAACCATCGGGACGTATCGATCTTCCGCGTGAAGAAATTCTGTTACGTACAAAGGGTGAAGCCTCTACTGAAAAGCAGGCCTCAAATATTCCCATCACACGAAGAGGAGGCGCTCCAGTATTTCGGATCATAACGTTAAACGATATAGGCAGCGTAAACGACGGCCTCGACGATATTCGAAGAATTTCAAGATTTAACAAGATCCCTGCAATTGGTCTGGGCATTCAAAAGCAACGCGGCGCAAATGCTGTCGCGATTGGACGCGGAGTTTTTGCTTTAATGGATAAAATAAAAAATGATCTTCCGCCAGGATACGCTTTAAATGTCGCCTATGACTCTACAGTATTTATAGAAAACTCAATACATGAACTTACATTCACTTTATTTCTTTCCGCAATACTCACCTCTCTTGTTATCTGGATTTTTTTAGGAAGTCTGAGTTCCGCATTTAATGTCTTACTTGCTATACCAACCTCCATTGTTGGAAGTTTCATTGTAATTTATTTTTTTGGTTTTACTTTAAATACATTTACCATGCTTGGGCTTTCGCTGGCCATTGGCGTCGTCGTTGATGATGCGATTATGGTTTTAGAAAATATTGAGCGGCATAAACGATTAACAAAAGATCCGATAGAGGCTGCAGAAAAAGGAACATTGGAGATTTATTTTGCTGCGCTTGCCGCAACACTGGCTGTGGTTGCGATTTTTTTGCCCGTAGCTTTTATGAGCGGCATTATCGGAAAATATTTTTTCCAATTTGGCGTAACCATAACTGCAACAGTATTATTATCTTTACTGGAAGCCCTTACGTTGACGCCAATGAGAGCGGCAAGATTTGGAAGTACAGTCGCTTTAAACAGAGAAAAGAAATCAATTAATTACGGTAAATTAAATAAAATATCGTTTGGTCAAGCATGGCAGAAAAAATCAGACAAAATATTACATGATCTTGGCGAAAGTTATGGCGCTCTTCTTGAAAAAACATTAAAACGCCCATTGCTTACGACCGTCATCATTGCGGTATTTTTTTTAATAACGTTAACATCTTTGAAGTTTGTAAAAAGGGAATTTTTACCGCCTGAAGATCAAAGTCGTTTAATCCTTATGGTAAAGCTTCCTGCCGGTTCTTCACTTGAATACACGAATTCACAGGTGAAACTTCTTGAAGATAAACTGATTCAGCATAAAGCTGTAGAAAGATTTATGGCAGCCATTGGCGGAATCGGCGGCGGTGATTCTAATTCGGCAATGATATTTCTAACATTAAAACCGCCAAACAAAAGGCCGCCTCATTTAGAAGTTGCAATGGATCTACGACAACAATTAAATAAGTTAAACAAATATATGAAAGTGATCGTTCAAGATCCTTCAACTCAAAGCTTAAGCGCATCTCGAGGAGCTCCGATTGAATTTTATATTAAAGGGCCAGACTGGGAAAAATTGGCGTTTTATAGCGAAGAAATAGAAAAAAAAATGAAAGAATCCGGCAAGTTTAACGATATCGATACTAACTATCAGCAAGGTTCTCCTGAAATACAGATTATACCTGACAGAATGAAAGCAGCTCTTTATGGCGTCAGCATGAATGAAATTTCAAGCGCCGTCAGTACATTTATCGGAGGCAAAGTTGCCGGTAAATTTACTGATAACGGACATAGATATGATATAAAAGTAAAAATGCTCGACAGCTATCGTAATCAAATCAACACACTTTCTTACTTATGGTTAAGAAACAACCATGGCGAGTTAGTGAGATTGATCGATGTAGTTCAGATTAAAAGAGCTCCTGCAATTTTATCGATAACCAGAATCAACAGAAACAGGGCAATCACAGTATCCGCTGCGCCTGCAATGAATCCGGTAAATAAAAAGGCCGATATAGACGAACAAACCGCGCGCAATCTTGCTTTACAAATTGCAGACGAGGTTATGCCTGATGGTTATACAGCAGAATTAACTGGAAACTCGAAAACATCTTCCGAGTCAGACAATGCACTTATTATAGCCCTCCTTCTAGGTATAGTGATTTCTTATATGATTCTTGCAAGTCAGTTTAACAGCTTTATGCATCCTTTAACTGTGCTATTGGCGCTTCCTTTTAGTTTTAGCGGCGCGATCATTTCGCTCATCATTTTTAAGCAATCTTTAAATTTATATAGTTTTATTGGAATTATTTTACTCATGGGGTTGGTAAAGAAAAATTCGATTTTATTAGTAGATTTTGCGATCCATCAAAAAGAAATGCAAACCAATGTTGTTAAAGCCATGATCGAGGCAGGTAAAACAAGACTGCGCCCCATTCTAATGACCACAGTAACAACTATGGCAGCAGCGCTTCCTCCGGCTCTTGCGCTTGGGCCAGGAGCAGAATCAAGAATCCCTATGGCGGTAACGGTTTTAGGGGGTGTATTATTTTCCACAGTGATGACATTGTTTTTAGTTCCTTCTGTTTTTGTTCTTTTATCAAAATTAAAAGGGAAACCAGTTATGCGAAGATATCACAAGTCTATAAATTGAAAGTTTAGTAACTGAAAGGTAAGTTAGTACCTAATTATTTTGTTTTTCAAGTATGGTTTTCAGTTTTACAACCATATGATTGATTCTTTTGATCGATTCCGGTTTGGTTCTGTTTTTAAAAGTTCTGCCGATTATTCCTCCCACTTCAACAAAAGTTCGGTATCTTACAATACATCCTTTCAGGTCTGGAGTTTCCTGGATTTCCCACGAACCTCGATTTGTTTTAAAATCCCCTGAAAGTTCTTCCCATGTAAGTTTATGAAGCGGTTCGTCATATTTTCGAAAAACAGTATAATGAAAGGTTTTTAACACTGTACTTATCCAAAGTTCTATGGTCGCTCCCTTCGGATTTTCATCAATGACTTTTATTTTTTTTATATTATCAAAATTATGATTAAAATTTTGATAATCGGTTAAAATATTCCAGAGCTTGTTTGAGGAAGTTTGCAGCAAGAAGGTCGCTTCAACTCCAGCTGTTGATTTTTCTTCAATATCCTTAAATACAATTTCTCCCGAGAAAACTTTTTTTTCAATACTGGCATCTTCAATGATTTGCTTCGGCAAAATAAATGTAATTGGCATAATTACAAGTATGATTTTAACAAGAGTATTTTTAATCACAATTGACATTTTAATATTAATTACATTCAGTAAAGGAAAATTTTATTTTGCTTAATGCTGAAATATGGTCTGGTCAAAGGCAGCGGTTCTCGGTGAATATTTTTACAGTTGGATAAAATTCAATTTCGTGGGACCAGGAGTCCCCTTTTTTACTAATTTCCCTGAACAATAAGTTAGCCGATGAGACAGGCTCGTACCCCCAAATACCATTTTTATACGGTGTAAAAAATGGTTACCAATCAGAATTAAAATAAATATCATGAAATTTTAAAAAGTTATACATTTAATGTATTTATGCAAAAATAATCGATATATTATTAGTTGAACAGATATGATATCGATCATAATATTGTTGACTCTATAAAATATAATTGATAAATTGATTTTATGAGCACTGTTACTATTTCATCTAAATATCAAATTGTAATTCCAAAGTCAATTCGTGACAAATCTGACTTTTACCCTGGACAAAAAGTTGAATTAATAAATTATGATGGTCGAATTGAGATAATTCCCTTAAAAAATATTAAATCATTGCGAGGCATAGCCAAAGGAATTAACACTGAAATAAAACGTGAAGAGGATCGATTTTGAATATCGTCGATTCATCAGGCTGGATTGAATATTTTGCTGATTCCAGAAACGCAAACAATTTTTCCAAACCAGTTGAAAACACAAATGAACTAATTGTACCATCAATCATTCTTTTTGAGGTATTTAAAAAACTGGGAGCGGCTACTTTTTAGTAAATCATACGACTAAGTCAAAGGCATTTTCCCCATTTAGAAAAGTTCGGTATTTCATATTGTCCCAGAATTCAGCCCAGCGACCTTCGAAGTATTTGCATCTTAAC
>JAOUFY010000056.1 GCA_029857955.1 Spirochaetia bacterium | reverse complement strand
GGGTAAGTAAAATTAATACCTTTTATATTTGCTTCATAGCCACAAATTGGTCTAAAACAAAATGAATATAAAAACGTAAAATATGTGTATACTCTGACACCTTTTGGAATTTCACCGAATTTGGCAATAATCCTAAACTTAAGTTGCTTAGCATTGTTATCAGTGTAAGTTATAATAAGACATCTACTATCTTTATTAATTCTATTAATTATATTCGTGGTTTTCCCTGATCCGGCGACTGCAAAAACTACTCGTTTATCCATTTAATGGCCTGTTTAATGTAGCTAGGAATAGTCAGATTTTCAGAATGCTCGTCTACAAGTCTAAATGCTGCCTCAGCTTTATTATCTAGCATAAATTCCAACGGCTTTTTTTTAATATTACCGCCAGAAAATAACTCATTGCATATGATTTTATTATCTTCATAAAAACAGATTTCAAATGTTGAGTGTTTATTGTCATTATCATAGAAAACTTGAATATTATCAGAAATATAGTCAGCATAATTGTCGATACAATTGGCTTTGTAATCCTGGTCATTATCACGAATTACTGCAACTCGTATGTTTAAAGCTTTTGCTATTTCCATATATCTCTTAAAGCTAAGCCCACCTACCGAAATGATATGGACACCATCATTATTAAGCGTACTTGAAGTTTCTTTGGCATATAATGAGTCGATTAACATATATTCTGCATCACCTTCAACAAGAATCACTTTATATGAAAGAACAAACTCTAAAACATTATTATCCGGCGCTTTCATAAAAAACTTAGCTGTCGATTTTGAAAGGTCTTTTAACAATAAAGGTTTATCGGCAGAGCTATTTAGAAGTATAGATTTACGTAGGTCTAGCCGTGTACTTATTAGGCTATTATGTGTAGCGACAATGATTTGTTTTTGATGAGTTTGTGAAATTTTTGAAATCAACATTTTCATATTTGAATGGCTCAAATGGTTCTCAGGCTCTTCTAACAAAAGGATATCAATTGCTTGTTTTCCAGTACTTCTGGATAAGACAAATTCTGTTTTAATAAAACATTGCAAACCTTTGCCTCGTTCATCTATTGGCACTTTGTCTTGAAGAAGGGTTATATCTGTCTCTAAGTTATATTTTGACCCTGATCGGACTGAAAATTCATATTCACCTAACCCCTTATTCACCGAGGATAAATTATTATCCTTAAAATGAATCTTGTGCTGCCGATATTCATTTTTTAATTTAACACGGGTTGTATGATCTACTGTGGATTCATATACTGTCTTGATATATTCCTTATTCGCATATTCACTATTTATTTGTGAATTATCGATTGTTAGTGTCCTTATAAAACGACTATACCCTGAGTATGCTTCACCGCTAAATGTGATAAAATTCGTAATATAATATTCATATGGGAAATTATTATTACCTTCATTTAAAACTTGTTTGATCTCAGGACTTAACTCATCACTAGGTTTGCAGATCATATGTAACCCACTAGCATTGACTTTATCTGTGTTATGATTTCCGAAAAGATCGGGATTAGTATCATCACTGAGAAATATTTCAATGTGTACTTCGGGTAAATCTTCAAATCTTTTTGCAGTTTTGAAAAAATTTTCAACAGATTTTTTATTTAAAATTGACTCAAGCCCTAATGTTTCAACTTTGTTTCGGTTGCCATTTGCAGCAAGTTCAATGGCTAGAAGAATAGAACTCTTGCCCGCTTCATTGTCGCCAATAATTGTATTAATATCAGGAATAAAATCTACTTCAAAAGACTGAAAACGTTTAAAATTGACTAGGTTAAGTTTTTTTATGTACTGCATTTTATAATACTTTTTTGTAAGAATTCATATCATTGATACATTGTCAAATAAGTAAATTTAGTGCGAGCACACGATGTGCGAGCTTGAGAATTAATCTGCGTTTATTGCCGACAACTTCTGTTAGTTGACATGATGGCCATATTGTTTGTGTGCCGCACCTCGTGCGCGGCTACGGATATTTATATATCCTATTATTCAATAAAACAGCTTATTAAAGTATTTTACTGTTTACACTAATTACCATATTAATTATTAGGTTCATTCAATGGGCATTGATATTATTAAAATATTTTTTCTGGATATTGTAATTTTCTTGCTTTTTTTTAATTTTCGGTTAATAGCCTTTGATACTATTAGAAAATATGAAAAAGTGGATTACATCCAGTATAAATATGATTCAGAAAAATTAAATCAAAAAATTATTTCCCTGGTTTCCGGTGGTTATGATAGTTGCCCAAACAATGATTGCCGATTAAATTCAAATATTATTGAAAGTATTAAAAATATTAATTGTAGAAATGGGGTTATTATTGATGGCTTTAGTAGTAAAGAGAATTTAGCTATTAATAGTTCATTTATTTTGCAAGTTAAACTTATCAACACCACTGACATAAAATGTCAAAGAGAAATTTTAATCTATACGGATCATTTTAATATAATGCCAAAAGAAAATATAATGATCGCCCAAATTGAACCGAATTCTACTAAAATGATAACTGCTTGGGAGATTACACCAAGGGAAGTTGGTAGTTATGCAATTCAATTAGGTGAAAATTATGACAAAAATATTCCGAATAGAATTCGATCGGAAATCATGGTCTCAAATCCTGGATTTTTTAAGTCTATTGATAAAGATATCCTTTTGGCGCTTTTTGATTATAAAACAATTTTAGCGTTTACAATATTTATTAATGTATTATCAATTACTCTTTGTTCAATTATGCATAAGAAAATTCCAAAATTATTGTTAGACTTTTCTATATTTAAAAAAATTAAGCAAGAATAGGTAACTTAATGCATAAAATGGGCACCCCAATTTTTACCTCCTGTAAAAATTGGGTTAAGAAAAGAAGGCCATCACGTCAACTGTCAGATTTTATTTTGATGGTAGAAAAATTTAGGTAAGCTTGTAAATTAGTAAATTAATCAAACCAATATCTTACTATAACAGGTTGATTTCCGCCCGGCAGGGAAGCCGGGCGTACAGGGGCAGAATTGATTATTATTATATTGTACAAATAATCTAAAACGACTATAATTCTCTTTCTTTCCGCATAACGTTTGCTGGCAAATGAAGTTTTTAGAGGCTCGAAGTCAGCAAAGCGAGCGCATACAAAGCTCCAAGCTTTGTGCGTTACCGAAGGTGGACTTCCGTCTTTGCGGTTAAACGGAGAGCCTCTAAAAATTTGGGTGAGCAATCACGAAAGTACAATAAAGGATAAATTGTCTTTACAATTTGAATTTGAAAAGCGAAAAGATGCATTGCGAACCCCGAGGCGCGCGAAGTTGCGCCGAGCTTTTGCCCGCTGTTAACTGACGCGCCCAATTACTTATTTACGCCCTAATAGCTATTTTTTCTTTTTTCAATATCAATAATAATAACTATATTTTTATTCGAATCGATGGTATAAAATAATCTGAAATTTCCTATTCGATATCGATATATATTTTTTAATTGCCCTTTTAATTTTTTTATGTTGGAGCCATAAAATGGATTTGTGCGCAGCTGGGGATAAACAAAATTTTCTATTTTTCTTTTCAGTGATTCAAAATCTCTAATTTTAATTTTTTTTGAAAAACTTTCAGTTTCAGCAATTTCAAAATCTTGGGACAATTTTATACTTTCCTTGTTTAACATCTTTTAAGCCATTCTTCAGGCTCTTTACTAACTCAGAGTCAGAAAGTATTTCATTCATTTCTTCATCAGAAACATATGATTCGGTCGTAATATATGAAAGTGTCGCATATTCCACATAATTTGAAATAGACCTTCTATCACCTTCAGCTGCTTTTTTGAATAATTCATAAACTTCATCATCTAATCGTACAGTAATTGTTTTAGACATTTCTTAACCTTCTTATTTATTCAATAGTATTCATATTTATTCACATTGTCAATTTATTTTATATGGGAAAAAATGTAATAACCTTTCGTAAACTTAGATATAATTAAAAAATATTGGAAAACAAAAATAATTAATTAAACGAAAAAATGGGAGTTCTGATAATTTACCGTTAGAAAATAGATAATTCAATAATACGACATATGCATTATATATACGATAAAATAATTTTAAAAACATTTTCGAATATACGGGCTAAAAAGAAAATTGGGCGTTTCAGTTAACTTCTGGTATACACAAACGTTGTACATTTCATGTGCATGGTATAAATGATAACCTTGGGGGTGGCCAAAGAAGGGAACCTTCGTGGCCAGGGGGCGTGAAAGTATGCAAACAAGCGATAAATTCATCGGCCCCCTTTTTTATAATGATAAATTTTACAATTTTCTCGAATGCCACCATTCATACATCATCGGGATAATGATCAATGTAACAACCGTTGATGTGATCAAACCGCCGACCATGGGAGCGGCAATTCTGCGCATGGCGACATTCCCTGGATCGCTTCCCCAAAAAAGAGGCACAAGACCAATGATTGTTGTCGAAACTGTCATCATCTTCGGACGCACGCGCATAACGGCTCCTTCGACAACAGCAGAGCGGATTTCTTTGAGACCTGGAAGTTTTTTTCGCCCGCCGCTGATCGAACCAATGGCGCTTTCCAGATAAATCAACATGATCACTCCCGTTTCTGCGGCAAGCCCGATCAAGGCAATAAAACCGACGCTGCTTGCGACTGAATTATTATAGCCGGCAATGAACATAAACCATAGCCCGCCAAGAGGCGCAAAAAGCAGAGAACCTCCCATGACAAACAAAGAGTTAGAAACGCTCTTAAAATGAATAAAAAGAATGATAAACACAATTACAATGACCAGAGGAATTAAAAACATCATTCGATCTGAAGCCAGTTTCATTTGCTCATACTGACCGCTGATAATATAGCTGTAACCCGCGGGCCAGTGTAATTCTCCGCTTGCAATTTTTTTATCAATTTCTGCTCGAATGTTAACCACCAGCGAACCTATGTCGCTTTGGCGCGTATCCACATAGATCCACGCTGTTTTTCGCGCATTTTCTGTTTTTATCACACCAGGGCCTTTTGTAATTTTAATACTGGCCACCTGCGAAACCGGAATCTGGCCTCTACCGCCGGGAAGCGGTATATAAATATCCGATAGTTTTTCCAATGATTCCCGACTTGAGCGCGCATAACGTATATTGGCGCTCCAGCGGAATCGTCCTTTGATGATCTCTGTAACTTCTTTTCCGCCAAGAGCGCCGGAAATAACGTCCTGGATGTCTGCGATATTAAGTCCATATCTGGCCGCCTTATCCCTGTCAATGTCAAAAACAATGTAATTGGCTCCGGCGCTGCGTTCGCCAAAAACCGACGCGACTCCATTTATTTTTTTAAGACTGCCTTCGAGAGATTGAGAAATATGCTGTAATATTTCCAGATCGTCGCCTAGAATTTTTACTCCTATTGGCGTTCGTATACCCGTTGAAAGCATGTCAATACGGGTCTTGATTGGCATTGTCCAGGCATTTACAACGCCGGGCAGTTTTACGGTGTCATCAAGTTCCTGTACAATTTTTTCCATCGTCATGCCTTTTCGCCAGAATTGTTTATCTTTTATCAAGATATTAGTCTCAAGCATGCTTAACGGAGCCGGATCGGTGGCTGATTCTGAACGTCCGGCCTTGCCAAAAACGAGATCTACCTCTGGAATTTTTTTTATCATTTTGTCGGTTTCAATTAATATTTCACGAGCCTTTGAAATGGAAATTCCCGGAATGGTTGTCGGCATATACAACAGATCGCCTTCTTCTAATGGCGGCATAAACTCTGATCCAATTGGTTTTATCAGTTTTTTACCGGTTTTCGAAAATGGTACCTGGATGCCGGTAACCGGAATAATGCTGATGACAAGTAAAACGCCAAAAGCGCCGAAAACTTTAGTCTTGTGATCAAGGCACCACCTTAAAACAGGATCATAAATGCGTATGAGAACTTTACTTATGGGATGATCTTCTTCGTTTTTAATTTTGCCTCTTACAAAAAGGGCTACAAGAACAGGTAAAAGCGTTATGGCTAAAAATGCCGATACGCTCATGGCAAGCGTTTTCGTAAGTGCCAGAGGAATGAACAAACGGCCTGATTGTTCCGGTAATGCAAATACAGGTAAAAACGAAATAACAATGATCACCATAGACCAAAACAAACCCGGCGCCACTTCCAATACGGCTTCACGCGATGCCTCAAAATAATCCTTTGAAGAGAGGTCGATTTTTTCACGCCTGATCTTTTCAAGATGCTTATGTGTATTTTCCACCATAACCACGCTGGCATCAACCATGACCCCGATGGCAATGGCTATACCGCCCATCGACATGATATTAGCCGGAACGCCTAAAACATACATGACCAGAAAGGCGCCAAGTACTCCTAATGGTAAAACCACCAGAGCAACGAGAGCCGATCGAAGATGCAATAAAAAGATAAAAGTCACAATAGAAACAACCAGGAGTTCTTCAAATAATTTCCAGTATAAATTGGTAATTGCCGTATTGATGATCTTAGATCGATCATATGTTGTGATGATTTCTACTCCTTCAGGCAGAGTCTTTCTCAATTCATCGATGCGTTTTTTAACTCCTGTGATGGTGGAGACCACATCTTCTCCCTGACGCATCATGACAACTCCGCCGACAACCTCGCCTTCACCGTTTAAATCTGCAAGACCTCTTCGAAGCTCAGGACCCTCTTTAACATAGCCAATGTCTTCAATTCGTAAAACGCCGCCCTCACTCGTAGCTCTAACGGGTATTTTTTTTACATCTTCAATGCTCGTCAGGTATCCCTTGACCAGCACCATGTATTCGGTTTCGCCCTGCTCAAAAAGACGGGCGCCCATTTCCATATTGCCGCGCTCTACAGCCATTGCAATTTCTTTAAAAGATAAATTGTAATTGTAAAGCCGGTCAGGGTTTACTTCAATTTGAAACTGTCTCTGATAGCCGCCCATTGTCTCTACGTCAGAAACTCCGTCTACGGCAATGAGTTCATATCGAAGCGAGAATTCCTGAAGGTCGCGTAAATCAGCAAGATTATGCTTACCTGTATTGTCGCGTAAGGCGTATTCGTAAATCCACCCCAGCGCTGTTGCGTCAGGGCCAAGTTCTACATCGACTCCGCGCGGCAGCTTGCTTTGCATAGAACTTAAATACTCAAGCACACGGCTTCGCGCCCAATAAAGGTCGGTACCATCCTCAAACAAAATGTAGACCAGCGAGAACCCAAAAAATGAATAGCCGCGCACGTTTTTAGCTTTTGGTACAGAAAGCATACGCGTTGTTAAAGGATACGTTACCTGATCTTCCACGACCTCCGGCGGCTGCCCCATATACTTGACTTGTACAATGACCTGCGTATCTGACAAGTCAGGAATAGCATCGAGATGAATTTTAGCCAGCGAAAAAAGTCCCAGAACAAACAGTGCTCCCGAAAATATCAACACCAGCAAACGATTGTCAAGACACCAGTTGATAAATGATTTCATATTATCTCTCCCTATTTTCTGTGATGTCTAATGTTCATGCTTCATCCCTTCCATACCGGCCTTACCCTTTGAGACAGCTTCTTTTAGCGAAGATTCTGAATCAAGTAAAAACTGACCGCTCATCACCACAAGTTCATTTTCAGAAAGACCGCCGGAGATCACGCTTCTGCCGTTAGATGATATTTTAATTTTAACCGGACGCATTTCAAAATTACCTGACCCTTCTGATATAAAGACATAACTTTCATCTCCGGAATGAATGATTGCTGTATCTGGAATTACAATATTTAAACCAGGAAGACTATCCTGTACATTTACATCGGCAAACATTCCAGGTTTTAACTGACCACCTGAATTTGGAAGGACAATTCTAACCTTAACGTCTTTTGTAACAGGGTCGAGATATGGAAAAATTAAATCTATATTTCCGATATATTCTTTATCTGGATACGAAGAAATCTTCATCGTGGCCTTTTGCCCTTTATGCAAAAAACCCAGATCTTTTTCAAAAACATGAATGTATACCCATAGTTGGTCGAGATTGGCAATCCTCATAAGTTCCTGACCTGAATTGATATATGCGCCCTGAAGAACGTCTTTTTTAATGATCGTTCCGCTTATGGGAGAATAAAAATAGGTAAGCCGTCCGGCTTTTTGATCTGTTTCAAGTTTATTGATTTCATTTTCTGAAACGTCGAGATATTTAAGTTTTTGACGTGAAGCTGAAACGGTATCATCTTTTTTCATGGCAGCGCTTAATTCTTCGCCGGATTTCCCCTGAGAAACGTATAAGCCCTTCATACTCATATAGGTAGTTACATATTCTTCTTTAGCGGCCAACAACGATGGACTATATACGCCCATCAATAACTGCCCTCGCCCCACATTTACGCCTTCTTTTGAAACATACAGGGCTTCTACCCACCCTTCATATTTGGTATTTACAATCACCAATCTGTCGGGATCTTCATTGTAGTCAATGTTACCTGAATAATCAGCTTTTACGGAAAACTTTTCTTTTTTAGCGGGAGTGGTTAACAAATTGGCGTTTGTTAAAACTTTTGTCGTAACCGAAAAATGAAAGTTATTATTTTTGACAGTCTTTCCTGATATTTTACCTTCATCATGTTTATGATTCATTTTAACAAGCGTCATTTTGCAAATTGGACATTTACCCGGTTTGTCTTTCGTTATTTCAGGATGCATAGGGCAAACGTACATTTCAGCCTTTGCAATATCAACGTTATGGTCATGTTGAATTTTTTTACCTTCCACATATACAAGCTTCATTGCGCAAATTGGACAATTACCGGGCTCTTTTTCAATCACCTGCGGGTGCATCGAACAGGTGTAATATCCGCCCACATCTTCTGACATCTCTGATTTTGAAATATTATTTTCTGGCTTTTTTTTGCAAGATGATGCAGCCAACGTCATAAATAATAAAAATACCGTCGCTGTTTTAAAGCATTTATTACCTGATAATTTCATATTGTATTTCCTCCGCAACTCATTATTTTCATGATATTTTTACTTTTTACCAAACGTGTTTTCCGTGTCTGATCGCTTAATATTTTTATTTTCACTTCTCCCCCCCAAGGTACTTCAACATTGAAATTGACTTTCTTAAATCACGGTAAACCTCGGCTTCTTTAATGGATACTTCCAGATAATCCCGATACGAGTCGAGTACATCCAGCAGTGAAACCTGTGAAGAAGAAAGACTGCCCAGCATGGCCTTGTACGAGGCATAATAACGAGGTAAAATATCGCGATGATAGTTTGAATAAATGGTTAACAGGTTTTGGGCCATACCATATTCGCCTTGCCATGATGTTTTTAACCTTAATCTGGTTTCTTCAAAATATTGGTCATATCTGGTTAAACCTTCATCTGCCGCCTTTACAGACTTGCTTTCTTTAAATGCAAAAAACAAAGGCAGCGGAGCCGTTATCCGTAAGCTTATCATATCTTCGCCGCTCATACTCACTCCCGGTATGGGCTGTCTGACCATATAATCTGCGCCAAACTTTAATGAAGGAAAATATTTCGCAACCTCATGTTCTTTATTTGCGCGCGCCCTTTCCCGCATTGCCAAAGAAGCTTTATACATGGGGTGATTTTCCGGTTTAAACCCGGACGGAATTTTTATACTTTCAGGTTCAAGTCTGTCAAGAGGCAGCTTTTTTTCTTCCGGTTTTTGTGTGGTCAGGTTTTCAAGTTCGTTTTCTCCCCTGATGATCATTGCCTCTGTTTCTGTAATTTCGTTTGCCATCTGTGAAAGACGAGCCTCCAGTTTTAACAACTGGGCGCTGTTTATCTTGTTAACAGAAACCAGAGTCCGCGTGACGGAAACAATTCCTTCTAATGCCTGTCTATTTTCAACAAGCAGCTTTTTTTTCTGGTATAAAAAAACAAGATCATAACAAGCCCCTTCGACCTTGCTAATCAACATCAATCTCAAGGCATCCGCATCTTTTTCTTTAGCCAGATATTCGTTGAGAGCCATTTTTTTTCTGGATAAAGATTCCCCAGGAAGTGAAATTTCCTGTTCGAGCATAAAACTCATGGAGGTCATAGGATCGCTGGTTAAAGACGGAAACGTTGCCAGCGGAACATTTACAAGAGCAAATGAAAGCATGGGATTTTGCATAAACATGGATTCCGATTCATACATACTTTTCGTTTGCCCTGAATCATGCAACGCAGCCAGATATTGCGGATTTTTTTCCAGGGCTTTTTGTACATAAAAATTTATAGACGATTCCGCCGCTTGACCCGGCGCATTTTGACTGAAAACAGGTAAAACCGGAAATTGCCATAAAAACACAAAGACAAAAATATATTTCAAAAAAAGTATTCGGCGTCCTGAATTTCTATTCGGTGTGTTATAAAAATAAGTCATAATTTCTCCTTATAAAATTTTATATTTCTACGAGTAAATGTAAAAATATACAGTAAATTTTAAATGAAAAATTAAATTAAAAATGAAGAATTAACAAGGAACTTTGAAAGTTGACTGTATAAAATTTCTGGAGGCGGTCGATTGTATACACTGGTTTTATAAGACGCAGGGTACAAATTTTGGGACAGAGCCGGTACTATGAACGCATAATTTATACTGTTCATAGATGCGCTGCTACTTACAGATTTTTGAAAAATGGAACCATCATCGCTAAAATCAAGAAGACATTCTTTCATATGACGACAAGGAATATGTTTCGCCGGATGGTTTTCATGCTCATGACAATCCATCATTGCAGATGAGACTTCATCAGGCGTTATTTCAACAATGTTTAAATCCACCGGATGTGTGCACAATGATGGTGCCGTAAAGATACGCACACCAAGACTTAAAATAGCTATCAGTGAAAGACGAACCATCTTTTAACAACTTAAGTAAAACAATTGGGCTTGTCTATAAAAATTTTTACTGAATATATTGAATTTAAATGCTGCCGCTCCCTGTTTTAAAATGAATTTACCTAAAATCAAGATATTTACTATTGGTAATATAGAAAACATCCGTTAAAAGACATATAATATAGTGATTTCTTGATGATTTGCGAATTTAAAACGATCAAAACAGATAAAAAATGAATGAAACGTTAAATATTAAACGAAAGTTTTTATCGGCCATCATTCGTCTTGCGGCACTAGCGACAATGCTCATGGCGCCAGTTGCCATATACATGGGATTTTATCTGGTCGTTATCTCTCAGATTATATTGACTATTGCACTTTTCATCGCAGATTACTATGTTAAATGGAAATTAAATAATTTTACCATGGCCACTCTTATCTCTTTTGGACTTGGATTCATTGCCACCTCGATTGTAACTGTCATTGGCGATCGTGACATTTTTTACTGGTTTTTACTTTTCCCTCCTGCAACCATGTTTGCCTTTGGAATTAAAAATGGTTTAAAATGGAATATTTCTACAATCCTGATCATTGTTTTACTTTTAATAAATCAAGTTCTTCATAAAGGTTTACCTGCGACATCCGCCATCATCATTATTTCCAGTTACACTGCCATCGTCTTTATTTCTTATTTTCTGGAAAATGCACGGCAAACGATTGAAAACAGATTAGAGAGCATCTCAATTACAGATTTTCTCACTAACGCTAAAAATCGAAGGGGTTTTGATCATGCACTGCGCCAACAAATTGAAAGCTCAAAAAGACACGGTCATGTGTTTTGTATTTTATCTATTGACCTGGATCATTTTAAAAAAGTAAATGACCTCTATGGTCACGATGCAGGCGACCAGGTTTTAATCGCTTTTACAAATCTTATAAAAGAAAATCTACGACTCAGCGATGACTTATTTCGAACTGGCGGTGAAGAATTTACCATAATATTGCCTGAAACAAATTTATCGGGAGCTGATATGTTTGCAAAAAGACTTCATAAATGCATAAACAGCTTTAATTTTCCATACGTTAAACAAATTACTGCAAGCATGGGACTTGTTCAATCCAATCTTGATTCTGATCGGGAAAGCTTGTTAAAACGTGCCGACAAGATGCTCTACCTGGCTAAAGATCATGGTAGAAATCGCATTGAAACTGAGGCAATTCATTTATAAAACAATAAGAAATTAACTCATAGCTGATTTTTTCTGTCATTGCTCGATCTCACTATTTTTACGTTTAATTCCAAGATTATTTTATTCAGACAAAATACAAATAATTATAAAAAAGTATGTCCTCTTTTTTTATAGTAGATCTCGTAGTTTTTATACTTGTAATACCCAGGGGGAAAATAATGACTACGAATTATACCGAGACCAGAAATGATACATCCGAAATTGATGTGCGAAACGATATGATAAAATTAAAAGAAGAATTATCCGCCATTTGTTCAATACTTAAATACAAAGATAAGCAAAGATCACTTGTCGATATTTTAAAAGAAATCTCTAAAATGGCATTTAGTGATGAAATCAGCGGCTTGCCAAACCGCACATACTTTACGCACTACCTGTCCGAGTCCATTAAAAAAGTACGTTCCAGCAAAGAGTCTCTCGCTATAATAATGATAAACATCGACAATTTTAAAAAAGTAAATGATATCTATGGAATAAGCGCTGGTGACAGTATCATTGAGCAGTTTTCAAAAATACTCGGAGGAAAAGTTATATCGGTTAAAAATTTAATTAGAGAGAAAGATCTTTATTCTCGTTACGGAAGCGATGTATTTTCCATCATTTTACCGGGAGCAACTTCTCAAATGGCAGCAAGAATTGCAGAGAGGATCAGGTCAAGTATCGCAAACAATGTATTTACTTATAATAATAACATTATCGATACAAAAATTACAGCCAGCTTTGGAGTTGCGCTTTTTAATTCAAAAATCAATACTCCGCAAGAATTGGTAGAAGAAGCGGATGCAGCAATGTATAAAGCTAAAAAAAATGGTAAAAATTGCGTAATCCTACAAGAAGAATAAAACAGTCTAAAAAGGAGGTGTACAATAAGAAATCAATTTCAGTATTGATACTGAATGATTTTTGATCAACAGGATGATTTAGAAGATCCTATAAAAAAATGGGAAGTAATTTACAAGAAAGAAAGCCGGCTTCTCTATGGTTACCTTGTAAAAAAAGTGGGCGATGAACTTGCTGGAGACATTTTACAGGAAAGTTTCTTAAAATTACTCCAGATCATGCAAAAAGGCAGAATTATTGAAAACCAAAAGGCCTATGTTTTTCAAATTGCGAGAAACCTTTTGATTCTGGAATACAAAAAGAATGCTCAGTTAAAAGTTGAGGGTGAACTGCGAACTTTAGTTGAAGATAACAGGTTTGACCCCGTTCAAGGAATGATGAAAAAAGAATTTTTAAGTATATTAGAGTCCGCTAAAAAAAAACTTCCAGAAAAAGAACTGGAAATTTTTAATTTGCGCTGGTTTTATGGTTTAACTCAAAAAGAGATTGCACAAATAATGAAAAAAAGTGAAAGACAAATTCGAAGAGACATAGAAAAAATAGTTAATAAATTACGAAATATATTTGAATCCGCCGGGTGGAAAGAAAACGAAATAAATACTAACGAATAAATCAATATGAATATGAATAAAAAGAAAATCCTTGACAGTTTTTTAAACCTGATAAATGGCGAAGAAAACATAAATAAAAAACAAAATGACGCTTCAGAAACATCTGAAGAACGTTTTATCAAAAGTATTTATCTAGAAAACACTGATAACTCCCAAATGCCTGTTCCTGAAAAATATATGGACTTAATCTTAAAAAAAGCTGCAAACCAAAAAATTGCAAAAAATTCATTTAATCTTAAAAAATCTTTTACACAAATTTTTTCTCTTCACCCCATTTCAGTATATGCCGTTTCAGCAATTTCTTTTATCTTGTTAATTTCAACTTTTGAATTGTACAGAATTAATTTTCGAGATAACGTTATACAAATTTCTTCTATCAACTCCAATAGTAAAAATGAAACAACCTTAATTGACAAAGGATCGATTCTCTATGAAAAGGGAATCGAAATTAAAGCTTTAGAAAAAGGTGAAATTGGACAAGAATTAAACTCCTCTCATCGCAATATTTTATCTCATTTGACCCCCAAAAATCCGGATAACTTGAAAAACAATCAACAAATTAGAAATATATTTTTTAAAAAAGGAAAATGGCAAGTTAATACTCATCATGAACAATTAGAGATGCAAACCTGGTTTCATTTTCCTGGCGGAGGTATTCGCCCGATCGGTACTGCATTTAACATCAATATAGAGAAACAACAAACAACAGTAGAATTAACCGAAGGAAAAATAGAGAGTTATACTTTAAATAAAGATGGTATTCTCATGGGCATAACAATTGAATCTGCGCCATTCAAAGGAGTCTACAATTCTGAAGAAATAATTAAAAATATAAAAAACAAGATAATACTAAATGAAAAGGAGAAAAAACTTGAAGAAGAAAAAACAGTTAAAAATGAAATACAAAATCAATACCAAAATAAAAACAGTATATCTAACTTTGATGACAATATAAACTCTGATGATACATTTAGTGAGGACTTTATGGAAAAAGAGCCGGAAGAAGATACAGATAATTCTGAAGAATAAATCTTAATGAGACAATTTATCTTTTATTGTAATCTCGTTATTGCTCAACAACCTTTGCAAGAGCCTTCGCTATTCTCCCCTGACTCGAAAATCCGCAATCAACGGTTATTAAATTAAACTTTTCTTGCAAACATATCTAACATTTAAAAAAGTAAATCATGAGTTTACATACTGAACAAATACAAACCCTGAATAAAATTATGAAGGCCATTGACGAGAAAGCAGCACAGTTTAAGGACACCAGATTTGACATGAGAGAAGCTCAATCGCAAGCGCATAAAAAACTGCTTCTAGACCTGATCGAAAGCGCAAAAAAATTAGCCGACGAAATGAATCCGAAACCGGCAGGAGTTCTTGACGATTTACGCGAACTATCTTCGCAAATCTCAAAAATGAATTGAACGATAAATAAATTAAAGTTAAAGAAGAAAACCCCCTGATATGACAATAGACGCGGTTTACACCTTTTTAACCTTGAAGCATGACAATATATATGACAATTCGTATTGGTAATATTTTTCCCTATATGAAAAATAAAATACTCTGTTTAATCATTTCGATTATACTCTCCTCTACTTCAACATTCGGATTAAACTCCAAAATAAATGAGGAATTGCATAAACGACTTGTTGTTCTTAAAGTAAACAGCAGCGAAGAAAGCGGAAACCGCGAATTTCTCGGTAAATTTCCGAAAATTGAAAGTATCCCGCATTTTATCATTCTTGATTCAAAGGGTAAATTTATTGCTCATTAAAATACAAGCAGCCTGGAATCAGGAAATTCATAGTCAAGTTTTTTGTTTATGAATTTTTTATGAGCGCGTCCCAAAACCTGGGCGCACTCTTGCGGTACAGGGATGTACGTGTCTTAAAATCCATGGATGGGTTTTGGGACGCTCTTTAAGTAGATATTGAAAAAATGAATCCATCACAACCCCTCGTTTCCATTTTAATGCCGGCTAAA
>JAOUFY010000055.1 GCA_029857955.1 Spirochaetia bacterium | reverse complement strand
AAGCAGGAATGAAATGGACTACCGAGGGCGCGAATGCTATTGCAAAACTTAGAACAACCTATCTGTCGGGACAATGGGATACCATTTGGAAAGCTGCATGATGCCCTATATAATTCACTCACACCCGCTTCCTTAATTCGTAAAAAATCAATGAAAATATTGACTGGTTAAATGACTTTTTGTCATTGGATTTGTAAATAAAATCGATAGTGCATATCAATCGAAATATTTACTAGGAGAATTAATGAAAACTGTTAAATTGTTACTTGCATCTTTGCTGGCTGTTGTATTTTCAGTATCTATGATGGCAACAGAAGCAAAAGCTGAGAAAAAAGCTGAAGCAAAAGCTGAGAAAAAAGCTGAAGCAAAAGCTGAGAAAAAAGCTGAAGCAAAATCAGAAGCAAAAGCTGCAAAATAATTAAATATTTTTAGACGAAATAAACTAGTCTAGATTATTTAAATTTTTTAATTGAGGCTACAAGCATTTGTGATGTATAATCCGGGTTTGTAGCCTTTTTTATTTGCATTTTCAATTTTATATAATAAATTAGGCGGATTCTACTAAAACAAAAAACTCTATACATTTCTGATGCTTTCTTGTTTTTGTCAGTTCACATATTACAATTACATATGAATTTATTTTTTAAAGTTATATTAAAACTTGTCACTAAACGGCCAAAAATGATGACCGCTGGTATATTTGTGGTTACTGTTTTTTTTATGTTTGGGGTAGCTCGGCTTAAATTTGAAACTTCAATAAATTATCTAATGCCAAAAGACAATGATATCTACAAGCTCGGTCAAAGAGCAGACATTGCTTTTGTTAACAGTGAGTCTTTTATAATTTCTTCAATAGAAGCTGTTAAGCCGTATAATTTGTTTTCAAAAGAAATATTTTCCAAAATAAATGAGATGATTCAGGAAATTGAAGAGTATAAAAGCTTTGATGTTGAAAAAGAAAATCGAAGAATTGATCTACTTTTAAATCTTAGCGGTTTTACGAGAGATGGTGTTAATTCCGTTTTAGATAAATCTGTTAAAACAAACGGTCATGCTTCTGAGAAAATTTCAGACATGGAAGCAGAACTTGATCAGTATTTACTTGAAAAACCAGAAAAAGTAAAATCAAGAAATAAAGATATCAGTAACATTCTTGAAAAAAATGATAATTCATCTGATTCCTTATGGGATATTTCTAACTCAATAAAAAGGCAATTTGAACAGCCGCTTCGAAAAAGACAATCGTATGACAGTTCTCACTATAAAACGATATCTCTTTTTGAAATTCAAAATAAATTTAAAGAAAGCCGCGATGAAAATGCTCTTGCTGAACTGGAGACTATTTTATACTCTAAAAAATTAAACGTTACCTCTGATCATTTATTAACTAAAAATGAATTTGAAGTTTTACTCAATGCATGGGAAGATATTTATCTTTTTAAAAGTATGGAAATTGTACATGTGTTTATGAATCCAATAACAGGTAATGATTTAATTGGTCAAAATAACCAGATAAAAACAATTGAATTTATTCCGATAAATAGTAAGGGTGTTCGTGAGATTCCAGAAACGAGCGCCGCATTTGATTCCTATCAGAAAAAAATTAAAGTAAATCCATTAAATAAAAACTTTCTATATTCTGAAGATGCGACTGGTAAAATTCAAGCTCTGGCAATGAGTGTTGTTTTGAAAAATCAGGAAAGTAATATTAAATTTAGCGAATATTTCATTTCGATACTTTCAAAGTACAATAAGTCGCCTCTTTCAGTTAACTCTATGGGTTCAATTGTATTGGAAAAATATATGAGCGATTATATGAAGGGAGATATCATTAAGTTTCTGCCTTTTGTATTGATCATGATTATTTTAACATTTTATTTAAACTTTAGGTCACTAATTGGTGTACTGCTTCCGATGTTAACTGTTGTTATTGCCGGAATCTGGACGATGGGATTGATGGGTTTTTTAGGCATAAGAATATCTCTGGCAGTATCTGTTTTACCGCCAATTTTACTTGCGCTTGGTACATCATATAGCATACAAATGTATAATCAATTTTTAATTGATAATATTGACTTAAATCGGCCAGATAGAGTTGAAAAGCTTATAAAAAGTATGGAACATATCTCAAGTACTGTATTTTTTGCAGCCTTTACAACTATTATTAGCTTTATTACACTTTCTTCAAGTCAAATCACATCTTTAAAACATTTTGGTATATTTGCGGCAATTGGCGCTTTTTTTTCAATGGTAGTTGCGTTGATTTTAATTCCTTCAGGCTTAATTTTAATTAGACCACGTTCTCGTACTTATACAAGCAAACCTGTAAATCAAGTTGTTTTAGGTGTGGTTAGTTTTATATCTTATCTTGCTCAAACACATACAAAAAAAGTAGCGATATTATTTCTCATATTAAATATTTTAGGAGCATGGGGTATTACCCGAATTAAAACTGAAACGGCGCCTTTTGAAGGTTTTAAAAAAAATTCCCAAGTTAGAATTGCTGATGATCGTTTAAACAAGCTTTTTTCAGGTACAATAAATTTAACCTTAATCATTGATTCTGGAAAAAATAACGGCGTTTTGGAGCCTGACTTTTTAAAATGGGTTGATGAGTTACGCACATGGCTGAATCTACCTGAGAACAAAGAAAAAAACAGTATTCTTTCAAATTATGCATATACAGATATAATTAAACGCGTGAACATGGCTTTTCATTCGGATGATATTAAGTATTTCAGCATACCGGAAGATAAAAAAACATTACGGCAATATAATGAGCTTTTATTGGGTGAGGATAGGGATCTCGATGGACGTTCTGATTTGCTCGAACAGTTTGTAGATAAGGATTACCGCCGAATAAATCTTATCATTAGAACGGGGTCTTATAAAGATCGTACATTATCTACAGAGGGAAACAAAAATATATTAAATATCGTAAATAAACATCTTGAAAACATGGAAAATAAAAATAATTATAAATGGTTTTTTGTTGGTAATGCAGTAAATATGCAGATATTGTCCGACTATATTGTATCGGGACAGACATCTAATATTTTTATAAGTTTAATAATGATTATTTTAATTGTATATTATATTTTTAGAAAAATTAAAATTTCCATTTTATCCATGATCCCGCTGATTGGCGGAATGACAATCGTGTATGGAATTATGGGCTTTTTAGACATTCCGCTTGATATTCCCAAGGTGATTTTAGCTTCTATTGCAATTGGCGTAGGTATTGATAATACAATTCATTTTTTAAACACTGTAAATTTCCAGCTTAATCTTGGCAATTCGTTGCATATGGCTCTTGAACAAACATACAAAGAAGCTGGTATGGCCATTGTTTATACAACACTTGCTATAATATTGGGTTTTATTGTTTTAATTTTTTCAAACTTTATACCTATAGTATCCTTAGGCCTTCTTGTGGCAGGTGTCATGCTTGTAACGATGATTGGATCTCTTCTTTTTTTACCAGCATATATTGTCTTATCAAATCCGAAGTTTACTATAACAAAGAACAGTAATGATTAATATTATAAAAAATATGGAGAAAAAAAATGACAATACATTCTATATTTAAGAACATTGTTTTATCAACATACCGGTCAATTGATTTGAAAAAAAAGTTAATAATTTTATGTATTTTTTTTGCTGGAATCCATACGTTAAATGCACAGTCAAGCCAGGCTACGGCTAACCAGATTATGGAAAAAAACAAGGCTTTGAAGAAACCAAATTTAGTTAGAAATTCATCAGTTTTGGTTGTTTTCAATGGTTTAAATAAAGAAGTTAAAGAGTTTAATGTATTTGGCAAAAAATATGGAGAGCAAAGTCGCTGGAGATTTATTTTCACCAAACCGACAAAAATGGGCATCATCATCTGGTCTCAACCAGAAATGGCAACCATTCAATGGTTAAATCTGTCAGGAAATATTTTTACTAAAGTTGCATCATCGAATATGCATAGCTCATTTATGGGCTCGCATTTTTATTTAGAAGATCTATCAGACCATTATCTTGACAACGACGACTACAGGTATCTGGGGGAAGAAGTCGTCAATAATGTAGATTGCTACAAGATAGAAGCCAAGAAGAAAAAAGACGTAATGAATGTATATGAAAAAAAAATTGTTTATGTGCGAAAGTCCGATTATTTTATCATCAAAGTTGATTTATATGAAAAAAAAGGCCTAACCAAAATATTGACATTTGATAAAATTGAGATAATCGATGGTGTAATTACGGCTAGAAAAATAATAATGAGTAAATCTGGTGTTGATGATAAGAGTATTGTGTATTTAAAAGAAGTTGAGTTTAATAAGCCAGTAGATGATAGTTTATTTATTCCATAAGATTTATTTAATTACTCTTAACATTTGTAATTTAAAATACCCGGTTAAAAATAAATTTAATTGTAATTTAACCAGGTATTTTTAAATATTTTTCAGTTGCTAGAACATGTAATTACACCGTCTGCATCAGGTGAGCCGCACTTTTGATATGTACAACCTGTCGTTGCCCATGTTCCCATTATAGCTTTACAAACTGTTTCTCCGGCGTCTTTAGTAGTTTGGGTTGCTTTTTCATAATCGTAGCATTTGCCTAACAAAGACACCGTACACGATGGACCAGCGGTGTATTGTGCACAATTTGACATTGTAAAAACAACAAAAACCGCCATAATCAATTTAATTAAACCTTTCATATTAACTCCCTTTCATTAAGATCATATTAACTTTTTCAAATTGTTAATTGGTCTATATTAACGAATAAATTGAATTTGTCAATAAAATATTACTTATTGGCATTTATTTTAAGACAGAAAGCTACAATTTGAATTTGCCCGATTTAATAATATTTGATGCTTAAAATCTTGACGGAGTGATTAAATTAATATATTTTGACAATATGCCAACATATGATTATAAATGTCCAAAATGTTTAAATGTTTTTGAAAACTTCCATGGTATAACTGAAAGTCCAGAAATAAAATGTCCTGATTGTGGAACGACTTCTAATCGTCAAATCAGCGGAGGCGCAGGGATTATGTTTAAAGGAACCGGTTTTTATGTAAATGATTATAAAAGCGCACCTTCAGAAAAATCTTCGGCAGCGCCAAAAGCTTGTGCAAGCGGCGGGTCGTGTGGGTGCGCATGACACGTCTCGGCTAACCCCTGTTATTAATTTTATTCTCATTAACGCCCTACTTCTATTTATATCGACATGCTCGATGAATAAGCTTGTAGTTTCCGGCGTAAGTGGGGCAATGGATAAAGGAAGATCTGCTTTCGAGAGAGAGCCGGATCTTGATATTGCAGAAACTGCATTGGCATCTAATTTAAAATTACTTGAAGCGGTACTTCAACAAGATCCAGAAAATATACAACTTCGACTTTTTTTAGCAGAAGGGTATGCTCTTTACTCGATGGCTTTTGTTGAAGATCGTTATGAAGAACTGGATTATTCTGATTCTGAACTTGCTGACTATCAAAGAAAACGGGCAATTCTTTTTTATAATCGTTCAAAAAACTATGCTTCAGACGATCTTTTAAAAAAAATGAATACAAGCTCTGTCGATTTAGTTAATGAAGATACATTAAAAAAATACCTTGCCCAGACTAAAAAAGAAGACGTTAGAGCATTATTCTGGTTTGCTTTTTCATGGGGAGCTGCAATTAATTTGCAACGAGACGAAATTGTACAGCTTGCTTCTTTACCATATATAGAAATGATTATGAATAGGGTCAAAGAACTTGATGATAAATATTATTTTGGGGGTGTTTATTTATTTGAGGGAATGTATTATGGCGGCAGGCCTCCCATGTTAGGGGGTGACATGGAACGTTCAAAGGCCGCATTTGAAAAAGCTTTAGCGATCAGCGATAAAAAAATTTTATTAGTGTCGTATTACTACGCCCGTTCGTACTGTATACAAATTCAGGATTTGGAGTGCTTTAAAAAAAATCTTGATTTTGTAATTAACTCAAAAGATGATATTTATCCTGAACAAATGCTGGCAAATTCACTTGCTAAAAGAAAAGCCATACGTCTTTTAAAGCATGGCTCTGGTTATTTTATTGAAGACGAAAAATAAATGTCACATAACTGCATATTTTTTACATAAATTTTGAATTATTAAAAAATTGAAGTTGCTAAAAGATTTAGCACGGGTCGGTATGTGATGTTATTATTTTCCAGGTCATATACTAAGCGGATACCGCATTTGATATCAGATTTAATTTCAAATATATTAAAATTAAATAACAGTTCTGTTCCAAAATAATTTTTATTTGTAAAAGTTTTACTATTTATGGTTTGCCTAAACCAGATATGTTCGAAAAACAATGTTAAGCTGATTTGGCGCATATAGAGAACATGAAAAATATTGAGATCTGGATAAATTAATGGCAGAATATAATCGGATGTAAATGTATATTGATCATTGAAGAGATTAATAAAATCACCCCGATGAGTTGAAGAATTTATATCGCTTGCAAATAAATAGGATCGAAAAACATGTTGTGCTGCTATTCCTGTAAGAACGATACGATTGTTATTTAGAAGCCCAGGAACAGTAATGTACATTTCCTCATCCCATCCGGAAGAACTTTTGTTAGCATATACTAATTCAGGCGTGTAAAACACAGAAAATCCAAAATTAAAATATGGATTGTCAAATAATCGAGGATTTCCAGCCATTAATAAATTGTAAGCAAAAGAAACATCGCCATTAAAGTTGGTTGTATTGATCAAGTAAGGCCGGTTGTATGATTTAAAATCACTAATTGAAGAAGTTTCAGCATGTGTTTTAAGGCTGATGTTTTGTGTTATTGCTCCTCTGGAAATATAAAATGGAATTATAAAGTCAGCATATGCATTTTTTTCCGTCCATGAAAATTTATTTAAATAAATATCTGAATAATTTCTATTACCATAGTTTCCCCCCAGAGTGATGATCGGATACCATCCCCTGAACGTCCATTCGGAGCCGACATTGTGAGAGTTTTCATTCGTTCGGTATGTATAGTACAGGGCTATAAAGTGAGTTTGCAGTTTATTACCCGAGATTAAAACAGCATTTATATTATTGAGAAAGCCGTCAGGATAAATATAACGACTGTGAAAGTTTAAAAAATTCATGAAACTTGAGTAATTGCTAATCTTATACTGAGAATCTGATGTGTCTTGAAAAATACTTCCTGCAAGTTCATCTTTTGACGGATCTGTATTTGGAAACAGTTTTGCAGTTTCTAAATCATTTTTATTTACAGTTGTCCATTTTTCAGGTTGATATTTCATGCGTGCAATGTCATGCCCCATTCTGGAGAAATTACTAAAATATATATAGTCATCACTACTTGAAACAAAAGGATAAAAAGCTCCCAGAGTTACGCTTGTTATCTGTTTTATTTCGCCGTTATCGATATTTACTGCAAAAATATTATCAATACCTTTAATGTCAGAATGAAATAAAATATATTTTTTATAGATAAATGGATCGCTAAGCTGATGTTTCAAGGATTGCAGGTTTTTAACAAATTTTTTCTTTATGAGGTCATAAGTAATGATAGATTTACCTTCGGCAGTACTTTCAATGAGTGCTATTTTTTCAGAGTTCGCGCCAAACCGCGGCGTTTGCCAAAGGGTATCCGGAGGTGCTTTTATTTTCTCTATCAAAGCATCTTCGGTTAAAGTTTTATCAAAAATAACAAGCCAGGAGTCTCCATTTTGGTCAACTTGCATGGCTGCGATAAATCGATCATCATAAGAAACTGAGGGAGCAAATATTCTGCCGTTTGTTTTATATTTATGAATGGTTTTCGTTTTCAGATCATACCATTTAACTACAGAAATACCTTCGTCCCATCGAATATCTGGTTGTTGTTCAGACCACATGATCGTGTTTTCATTTACACAAATGGAACCTGTTAGATTTCCTGTAAAGAGAATGACTTTTTCTTTACCTTTAGGCGATATTTGAACAATTGAACCGCGATGAAACTTTCCCTTTTTATAAACAAAAATTGAACCATTATCTAATATCGTCTGAGGTCTGGTATATTCCGTGTAGTATGATTTTTTTTTGGTTTTTATGGTATCAAAATCTGTCAAAAAAATATTCTCCAGATTTTTTCGCCATCGAAGGGATAAAAAAGACATAAGGCCGCGGTAGTTTTCGTAAAGACTGTTTCCGGTAATAAAAAATACTCCGAGCTGAAAAGCATAGGGGCCTGACAGCATATCCCAGGTTGAACTGAATTTCAGGATTTTGTCGTAAACGTCATTTCCATACTGTTGGCGCAGCCATGCGCTCATTAAATACCCAAACTCATAGATATCAGGATATACGTTTACATCCGATCCCAGGTATATTTGTGAATAGTTTGGAGTCTCGCTTGACAATATTATTGAACGAGTCAGCAACGAAAATGAGGGGAGTCGACCGCGTCCAAAATCGGTGAGAGCCGTTTCCATATAAACGGCATCACCCTCAAAAAACCAGCCTGGAGCTGAAAGTTCCATTCCAACAGCAAGACCAAGGTCTCCGAACATAAAATACAAAGCGCGATTAAAACCATAGTTGAGTTTCTGAATTTGAGCGACATGCCTCATTTCATGAACGGCAAGCAGTTTTATCCAGTCATCAAAAAAAAATCTATCAATATCTACTTGCGGAGGTAATGTATAAAACATGCTGTAACTTGGGCCCAGGGTTACAAAAGCATTTGAAATTACATTTTTATTATTTAATATTACAGAAATTTTATAGTCTTTTTTTACTCCTAAAGATTGACTCGTGTAATCGTAGCTTTTATCTAATTTTTGCCCGATTGAGTTTATTTTTTCTTCCATAGATTCTGGAAAAATAATTTCATAATGTAATGTATCGATTTTTTTATATTTGGTATCAGGCCTCATTTGCGCCCATAAAGGTGAAATTAAAAAAAAGATGATTATAACGACACGTTTCATTATATACACAAAAGTAGATTAAATTTGTAAAGTGAAATGTAAATCATTATTTATTTTAAAATCGACAGTTGTGGATAATTTTGCGTGGGGTCGGGCAGGTACCGTGTACCTGCCGAGGGGCGTGCTACGCCCCTTTTATTGCGAACATGTCTTTAATAATAATTTTCAATTTTTTAAAAAGATGTTATTCAATATGTCGACAACATTTCATTAGGTAATTTAGAGCACATTTATTTATAAAAATATATAAATTTAAGCAGGAAAAAAATGAGCGAAAATCCATTGGTGCATGTTAAAATTGAATTTGAAAAACTTGGCGAAACAAATGTGAAAATTATTTATCTGGCGGGGCGTATAACTCTGGCAAACGCTACGGAAATATCAAAAAAAATTGAAAAATACTTTAACGATGAAAATTACAACGTAATAGTTGATCTTGAAAAACTTGAATATCTTGACAGCAGGGGAATGGCAATTTTACTTTCACTTGAAAAAACGGTCAAAGAAAATAAAGGAATATTTATATTAACAAAAGCAAACCAATTTGTACATGAACTTTTTATACTTACAAGCTTAAGTACTTATTTTACATTTTCTAACAATCTTGATGATGCAAGATCAAATTTTTTAAATAAAACTTAAAGAAGCCTTACAAACTCCAACAACTGTCAGAGTTTGTAAGCCTGTCAATTGAAACAAATCAGTAGCGATAATGCTCTGGTTTGTATGGTCCTTCCGGATTAACTCCCAGATATTCTGCTTGTTCTTTAGTAAGCTTGGTTAGTTTAACGCCAAGTTTATCCAGGTGTAATCTTGCTACCTCTTCATCGAGCTTTTTAGATAAGCGGTATACGCCGACTTCATGTTTATTTTGCCATAAGTCAAGCTGAGCTAAAACCTGGTTTGAAAAAGAGTTGCTCATTACAAATGCAGGGTGACCGTTTGCATTACCAAGGTTTACCAGTCTTCCTTCTGAAAGTAAAATCATGGCATGTCCGTCCGGAAATACATATTTGTCTACCTGTGGCTTAATGTTAATGCGCTTGATGCCTGGAAACTTTTCAAGTTTAGAAACTTGAATTTCGTTGTCAAAGTGTCCAATGTTGCATACAATCGCATGATCTTTCATTTTTGCCATGTGATCAATTGTGATTACATCTTTGTTGCCGGTTGTGGTTACATAAATGTCGCCATATGCGAGAGTGTCTTCAACGGTTGTTACCTGAAAGCCTTCCATCGCTGCCTGTAATGCATTGATTGGGTCAATTTCAGTAACGATGACCCGAGCGCCCAGGCCAGCCATTGATTTTGCACATCCTTTACCTACGTCGCCATAACCGCAGATCACAGTGATCTTGCCGGCTACCATTACGTCGGTTCCGCGTTTTATACCATCAGCTAAAGACTCTCGGCAACCATACAGGTTGTCAAATTTTGATTTAGTAACAGAGTCATTGACATTGATTGCAGGAAACAGCAGTTCATTTTTTTCAAGCATCTGATAAAGACGATGAACTCCTGTAGTGGTTTCTTCTGAAACACCTTTGATTTTGTCGGCAATTTTTGTCCATTTTCCAGGATTTTTAGCCATTGAAGCTTTTAAAAGATCATTGATGATCATTAATTCGTGATTATCAGTTGCTTCATCAAGAATTTTAGAGTTTTTTTCTGCTGCTTTTCCACGATGAACGAGTAAAGTTGCATCGCCACCGTCGTCTACAATCAAGTCCGGACCAGAACCGTCCGGCCATGTGATGGCTTGCTCTGTGCACCACCAGTACTCTTCAAGGGTTTCACCTTTCCATGCATATACTGGAATTCCAGCTTTGGCGATTGCTGCCGCAGCATTGTCCTGTGTTGAAAATATATTGCACGAAGCCCATCGTACATCGGCTCCCAGTTCAACCAATGTTTCTATCAAAACAGCAGTTTCTACTGTCATGTGTAAAGAACCCATGATTTTTGCGCCCTTAAGAGGCTTGTTTTTTCCGTATTTTTTACGTATGGACATAAGACCAGGCATTTCGACTTCGCCCAGTTCGATAGCTTTTCTGCCCGATTCGGCAAGGTTAATATCAGCAACCTTATATTGATTTGAACTCATGGTTCCTCCGCATTAATATGTTCTTATAAATGATCCAGCTGTGATTCATTTGAACAAAATCTATATCAATACATCTAAATACATCGATATAGAGTATATAGCGAAGTGCAGACTGCCTCGTCAAGTATTTTATTCTAATATCCAGGTGTTTTAACAGGCGGTTTATTTATTTGTAAAATTATTATTTACTTCTTTGAATGACCTTTTATTTATACCTTAATGCTCATTAAATTTTTTGGAGTTAGGGGTTCTATTTCAACTCCATTACGAACAAACGAATATAGATCAAAACTTAAAAAAGTATTATCCATTATACCCGAAGGCGGATTTTTAAATGATGATGAAATCAATGACTTTATAGTTCAGTTACCGGACCAACTTTCTTATATTACAGGAGGTAATACGACATGCATTTCAGTTTCATCAGGAAATCATGAATGTATTGTTGACATGGGTTCTGGGGCGAGAGTTCTAGGCGATCGTTTACTAAAAGGAGATGCAGGTAAAGGCAAGGCAGAAATTGATGTATTTATAACTCATACACATTGGGATCATATTTGCGGAGTACCGTTTTTTAAGCCATTATATATTAAAGGAAATATTATTAATTTTCATTCACCGATTATGGATTTGCACGAAAGACTGCAATATCAGCAAACCGAAAGGTTTTTTCCGTTACCTTTTGATCAAATGCCTGCCACCAAAAATTTCCATACCATCACTCCCGGGGAAGTAATGAACTTTGGAGAGAATTGTCAAATTGACGGTTTATTGTTAAAACATCCTGGCGGGAGTTTTGCATATCGATTTAAAGAGAAAAATAAAAGCTTTATATTTGCAACTGACGTCGAATTTACCGGAGAATATCTGGAGCATAGGGATGATGAGAGTGATAATTTCTTTCAAAATGCAGACTTACTTGTAATGGATGCTCAATATACCCTTGATGAATCAATGCAAAAATTTGACTGGGGTCATACAAGTTTATCAATGGTAATTAATTGTGCCACACGATGGAATGTTAAAAATGTAATGTTTACTCATCATGAGCCATCTTATTCTGATTTGAAACTGATGGATAACCTGCGAATAGGAAAAAATCATACAAAAAGAATTGGTAACAGACTTTTAAATGTTTATCTGGCCAGAGAAGGTATTTTTGTGAAATTATAATTTCCAATGTCAAATTATAATTTATGCTTTAACGGTTTTGCTTCCTGCAGCGCCTGCTGTGGATTATATAACATTGATTTAAATCAAAACGATAAAAAAAAATGGCTGATTGAAAATACACAGAACTTCTTAAGACTTGATTTAAATGATCGAACACAGGTATTAAAATTTAGAAATGCAGGGGAAGATCATTTACAAAAATTAATAATCAAAGCAGATGTATACGTTTGCCCGTTTATGGGGTTTATCGAAGCAATGCCAGATAAAATTGGCTGCTTACTTCATGATGGTAGTCCTCATGAACAAGTTAAAATGATTGAATCACCATTAAGTTTTTCATTTTATGGAGAAAGCGTTTGTAAAGCCTATGACTGCATAAATAAACAATATATGAACGAAATGCTAGCTCATAAAAACAGTAACGATTTATCTGTAGAATTGCTAGATCGTATGTATACATCTTTTAACGATGTTTTGCGTTCTAATTTTATTGACAACCCGGGTTTGTTTACATATGGAAAATTTATATCCAATCATAACCTTTGGGCAGCTTGCGTGAAGATTGTTGAAAAAAATCCAGGTTCTGAAAAAAATCTCATGTCATATGTAATAAAGAATCTGGATAAAAAGGAAATACCAGTTACCAGTTTCGAAATGCCGATTTCATTTGATTTTTTTACTGATGAAGAAATATGGCATGTTCTCGGAACGCTTTTTAGTTCAGAAGGTTATATCTTCGACGCTTTTAAAATAACCCAAAGCGGTAAAGATGACGGAGAAAAATTAAAAGTACAAATTCAAACAAAATAACTTGTTTATTTTTTATCAGGGAATTCCGGAAGTCTTAATACCTTGATGGCTTCATCTAAAAAAGCAGCAGCTTTGTGAATCACTGTTTCTACCGTTTCGCCTTTTAAGAATGATTCAGTCTCAAAACGGGTGTCGTATGTAATTCTATCTTCACGATTTGTACACATGGTTCCATGAGATTTTACATCAGCATCAATATTGTCCCAAAAAGATTTGATTTTTCGAAGATATACTGCGCCTTCATTTAAAAATTGTCGAGAATATCTTCTTTTCATTTCTACAAGCTGTAATTTTGCATCTTCGCGAGTTGCCATTTGAAAATCCTCTACAGTTTCGCACAATGTTTTTAAATATCTTTTTACATTTGAAAGTATGGCATAATGTGTATCGCGTTCGCTGTTTAATGAATAATCCAGTTTAACATGTTTATCAAATAAAGCCGTCATAAATACAGTTTCCCAGGAATTAATGATGGTATACATCATATTGATGTCGGCATCAGTGGAATGGGTTGATGCTCGTTGAAGTTGAAATCTGGAAAGCATCGCATAACCCTCAAAAGGGTCGCTAGAGGTTTTACTTTGTTTGCTTTGGTTGATTTGAGGTTCAATGTAAATGCCATTTGGATCTAATTGTGAAATACGATCCTTGATTTTTTTTAATTCCATTTGTGATCTTTGTAGTTGTTCGGCATTTCTGGAAGTTTTTATAATTCCGTCATACGTTCGTTCCAGTTTTTTCATTTTTTCGATTTCTATAATTTGTTCTTGAGAAAGTCCCATAGATCAGAATAATCCTTACTCGATTGACTGTAAAGAAATTTTTTTATTAGCGTCCAGAAACAGGGGCGGATTCAAAACTCTGAGGGTCTTTATGTCAAGTAGAACATTATTAAAAATATAAATTATTTAATTTTAAATTAGATATAACCATAAATTAATTGCCTGTTTCTCTTATATTTTGTAAATTAAATAACTGATAAAATCAGATATTTAAAAGTACAATATGGAGTAAAAATGAATAACAAAAAGATTATTTTAAGATCGTTAATTGCAACAGCAATCATTGCTGTTTTGTCAATTCAATCGACATGGGCTGAACAAAAAGAAGGAAAAGAACATGCCCCGCATTGGTCGTATGAAGGTGCAACAGGCCCAGACCATTGGGGTGAGTTTTTTCAAACCTGTAGCGCTGGTAAAAGCCAGTCACCTGTCGATATAAAAGGTCCATTTCAGAGCGCCACAACACCGATTACGGTAAGTTATAAAAAAAGCAAACTAAAAGTACTTAATAATGGCCATACCATTCAAGTAAATTACGATGCAGGCAGCTCAATTACAATTGGCGATAAAACATATGACTTGCTTCAATTCCATTTCCATCGTCCAAGTGAAGAGAGAGTAAATGGAGAAAGAAAGGCAATGGTGGCGCACTTTGTTCATAAAAGCGCTGACGGTAAACTTGCTGTTATTGGCGTTTTAATTGACAAAGGACAAGAAAATGCATTGGTTAAAACCATCTGGGCAAATCTTCCCAAAGAAGAAAATAAAGAAGAGGTTAAAAATATTGAAATAAATGTTTCTGATTTTCTTCCCAAGAATTTAGCGTATTATCATTTTACAGGCTCATTAACAACTCCTCCATGTACAGAAGGTGTTGCTTTTTACATTTTAAAAGACACCGTACAGCTTTCACAAAAACAAGTCGATGCCTTTCCGTTTACAAATGCACGACCTACTCAACCTTTAAATGGACGAGTTATCTACGATTTAAAATAATTTAAAAACTTAAAAGGGGGTTAGCGACCCCCTCGCCTTCAAAGGTAACCTTTTTCGGCTACCCCTTGCAAAATGCAGCGGTTAATGATCAGAAATTAATTTTTATAAAATATTTGACATTCACGATCGACTTTATAAAAGTGTTGTTATATGTTTTAAAATTATCATGATTCAAAGAGTTTATTAATGAAATTAAAAATCTATACTGGTTTAATTTTTTTATCGTTATGCTTTTCGTGTAATACGTCGAATTCTACATCTAGTCAAACCTGTAGTACGCCAAAAGTGGACTATAGTTGTAATTTAGATACAGACTGTACAATAAAAGATGTAGGAAATTGCTGTGGTTATTATCCAGAATGCGTAAATACAAATTCTCCGACGGACCCAAAAAAGGTCAAAGAGTGTTGTCTTCAAAATGGACAAAGTAGTGCGTGTGGATATCCATCTATTACATCGTGTAAATGTCAAAATAACAGGTGTGCGGGCATTCCATAGAACACTCTGCTTTTGGGGTGTGAGTATATTGTAGGGCAAGCAGGATTTTAAGCAGAAATGCTTCAGCGGGCGCACAACCGATTAAACGACTCGGTAAAAAAAATGCCCCGATTGCGGCAACAAATTAAGGTTTCGGGAATACCGGAAACAGAAAATCCTTACAACCTTTGGAGAGGTCGAAATTAAGCGCCCACACTATGTTTGCAAAACGTGTGGCAAGTATGGATATTTTGAGACTTCCAGC
>JAOUFY010000108.1 GCA_029857955.1 Spirochaetia bacterium | reverse complement strand
CAGTTTTTTTGCATCTCCTGTTATAAGGCCAAGTTTTTTCCAGAATTGTTTTCCATGATTTTTTTCAACAGTGTGTACAAGCTCATGCAAAATAACATAATCTGAAAGATGCTGCGGAAGAAGTACTAGGTGTAAATTTAAATTGATATTATTTTCTGACGAACAACTGCCCCATCTGCTTTTTGTATTTTTAATAAAAACTTTTTTATAACTAAATTGATGAGTTTTTGCAAGATTAAAAACCCTTTCAGGTAAATATTTAACCGCCTCGCTGCGGGCTATTTTTGTAATTGTGCTTTGGATAAAACCTTGAACTTCATTGTTTTCCACATTCAAGGATTCAGGATAAGTAATGATTAAATTAAAACCTTTTCTGCTTGCCTTGCACTGCTGAACTTTTCCCTTTTGAATTTCAAAAGTATGTAAATATGTTTTAAATTGCGTACTTTCGTTAAAAATTCCGGGCTTTTTATATCGGCACGATATCTTTTCAAGTTGCTGAATGATCCAGGCTTCTTTTTCTTTAACTACGGCAATTGAGTCTTTAATTGAAACCCGCTGAGGCACTGAAACCGTCACTGGTTCATAAGGATTCACTGAAATACGAATGTATCTGGATTTCTTGTTTTTTTTAATCCATACGAGGCCAATTTTTTCAATATCGACAATTTTTACAGATTCAGGCACTTACCCAAAAAAACCCTATTAAATACGCAGCATAGCAAAATTTAATAAACGCTCCATAATTCAATAAATACATTTACCAAAAACATTATATCGTTTAAGCAAGAATTATTTCAGCTGATATCAATTGAAATAATTAAATACGTAGCATCATCATAATTTTGAAAGTTAATGGATTCAACAATTTTAAGTTTAACGACATTAATATCTGCTAAATTTAAAATATTTGAAAATAAATCTGAATTGGCTTCCATTACATTATAAAAGCCATCTGTACATAACAAAATCCTTGGCGGCGGATTTTCTATATTCTTTTCATAAAAATCTTGATTGCCAAGCCGGTCTAGTCCAAGACACTTTGTAAGCATATTTCGCTGAACTGGATCATTGTGATCATCTGTAAAAATTCGTTGATTTTTATCTACTCCATAAATACGAGAATCGCCAAGATGAGTTATTTTAACCGGTAAATTTTCATCATAGGGAATATACGTTATACAACACGTTGTAAAAGCGTCTTTTGTTTTCATCCGTAAAAGACAGATGTTCATATCTTCGATCATTTGACTTAAAAGAAAATCATCATTTTGATAATAATATTTATGGGATTTTTTACAAAATTCAATAACGGCATCAATGCCCAGAGTGGCATTTTTAGAGCTGCTTACTCCATCATAAATAAAAAATAATGCATAATTTTCTTCGATCAAAACATTAAATTGATCTTTATTTGATTCTCGTTGAAGACCTTTCCATGAATCAGCTATATATTTTAAATTTCTCATTTATTTAAAAAGTGATATCAAGCTGATGAAATCAATTGCTTTTTACTAAGCCTGGTTCATTACTAAAGCATGTTCGGGCGTCAAATCTTTGTGTAAATGATCAATTTGATGCTGTGAAACAAAATCATTTTCAGATTTAAAATATAGCAGCAATTCAATTGCCAGAGGAAAACATATCAATCCTTTTTTAAGGGTTACTCTGATAACGCTGTAAAATAATTTTCTTTTGCCCTTGTCTGGCGAAAACATGTAATATTTGATCAAGCGAAACATCACGCCAATAAAATACAATCGAATATTTCGCGGATCCATCTGTCTTGACAAATGTGAATTTTTTTTAACTTCTTCGATATTGACTTGATCGATAAAACTGGTATAGCGTTTTAAAAAATGATCATAGCTAAAAACTTCGTTTAAAAGCTCTACATATTTTTCTTCCAGAACTTCTTTTCTCATAAGTTTGGGTTTGATATTTGTTACGGTACACATATCTCCGCCTTCAAGATACGTAAATATACGATTTTCTTTTTCAAGTCTTTTCCAAAGCTTTGTACCGCGAGGCGCGTATAACATTCCAAGCATGGGTATAGAAATTCCGGCATCAATTAGAAATTTACTTTGCTGTTTAAAAATACTTTCATCGTCAGTATCAAATCCGACGATCATACCGGCTGCAATAAAAATACCCCTCGATTGAACTCTGCGTATAGCGTCCATAAGGTTGAGTTTGGCATTGTGTCCCTTGTTGGTATGCAGTAAACTTTCTACATTTGGCGTTTCAACTCCAACAAAAATACTGTAAAAATTTGCCCTTTTAAGTAAATCAAGAAGTTCCTCGTCTTCAGCAATGTTCAGGGTAACCTGGGTCATAAAGCGCATTGGTTTTTTAAACTCTTTGTTAAGCTTGATTAAAGCCTGCATCAATTCCTTTATAAATTTTTTATTACCGATAAAGTTATCATCTGCAAAAAAAACATCCGACATACCCAGACTGTAAAGCAGTTTGATTTCATTAATAACTTGTTCAACTTTTTTATAGCGCATCTTCCGTCCAAAAAGAGCGACAACGTCACAAAATTCACAGTCATAAGGGCATCCGCGCGATGTTTGAACCATCGATCCCGAATAGTTCTTCATGTTAATTAATTCCCAACGTGGAATTGGAGAATCTTCCATATGGATCACTTTATTTTCACGGTAGATTTTTTTATGTTTTCCTTTTTCCAAATCCTCCAGAAATTGAGGCCAGGTAAATTCAGCTTCACCGCAAATTAAAACATCAAAAAATGGCTCACATTCTTCAGGATGGCTTGAACAATAAGGTCCTCCCAATACCGTCATTTTTCCTCGTTTTCTAAATTCGCTTGAAATTTCTTTAATACGTTTTGAGTGAAGCGTAAAACCGGTGATACCTACAAGGTCACAATCAACATTAAAATCAATGGACTCCGTTTCTTCATCAATAATTCTAACATCATACTTGTCATCAGGAGTAAGGGCTGCAACGGTTGCTATACTTAAAGGAGGTATAACGCTTTTTCTTTTGGTAATTTCAAGTACACCGGTTAATTTCCAGAAGGTTTCTGGCGATCGAGGTCGAATCAAGACAATTTTCTTTTTCATTATATTTTCCTTTCTACTTGACTGAGTTATAAACTTTAATTTTCTCCGCAGCGATTATTTAACCCATTTCGTTCTGTTTTACTGGAAAGTCAAGGGATTTTATACTTTTTTTGGCATTAAATTGTAACTTCTCAATAATCAGGTAATTATATATTCAAAGTGAATGGGAAATATTTATGTCCCATAGTAAACATGGAATTCAAATTATCAGATATCCCTGAGCATGAAAAAACACCGCTGGTTTGTTTTTTACTGGAGATGATCAAACAACTGACAGAAGAAGTTCGGCAGTTAAAAGATGAGGTCGCCCGATTAAAAGGAAATCCTGCAAGGCCAAAGTTGAAACCAAGTACAACCATCGCAATAGATAAACAGGAAAGACAGAAAACCAGCGGTGGTTCGAAAAAAAAACTTCAAGAAGAAAACGAAGAAAAATCTTGTAATCCATAATATAGAAAACATCGAACTGACGCATATTCCCGATGGTTCTGCGGCGATTTACAGCGAATCCATCAAGGTTCAGGATATTCTGATTCGCCCTAACAATACGCAGTATACCCGCAAGGTCTGGAAAACTCCGGATGGCAAATTAATCCGAGCGAGATGGCC
>JAOUFY010000012.1 GCA_029857955.1 Spirochaetia bacterium | reverse complement strand
CAGTGTTCTGTTCCTTTTAAATTTGATGCATCACCCAGGCCATAAATGGTAAGAATATTACTGCCAATGCCTTCTATTTTTACGCCCTGCGAAACAAGCATACGGCATAAACCCTGAACATGTGGTTCGCTGGCTGCATTTTCTATTACTGTTTTTCCATGTGCAACGGATGCCGCCATGACAGCATTTTCTGTTCCGGTTACCGAAGCTTCATCAAGAAGTATTTCTGTTCCAATTAACTTTTCAGCTTTTATAAAATAACCTTCTCTGGATATTTCAATTTTTGCGCCAAGGGCTTCAAGCGCAAGAAGGTGTGTGTCGACACGCCGGCGGCCAATTTTATCTCCGCCAGGTTTTGGCATATAAACCTGTTTTTTTCTGGCAAGCAAAGGCGCAATCAGGGTAATCGAACCGCGAATAGAGGAAGTAAGTTCTTCCGATAATTCGGATGTGGTGATTTCAGCCGCATGAATTTCAAGTGAATGGCTATCGCCCTTTTTAATGTGATTTACTTCTGCGCCTAAAGTACGTATAATTTTTAAAAGATTTCGAACATCCTCAATATCAGGGATATTGTGAATGACTACAGGTTGAGTCGACATAATGGCCGCACAAATGACCGGTAAAGCTTCGTTTTTATTTCCCTGGGGCCGAATGGTTCCCTGTACAGGGTACCCGCCTTCAATTTTAAAGTGCTGCATTTAGTTTTTAACTTCTCCTGATAATCCAAGAGCCTGAGCCATGGAATAAAATGCGGCGGGTTTGCCCGAAATAAATTCAGCGGCAACAAGAGCTCCCTGAGCAAATACATCACGGTTCACAGCCTGGTGTTTTAATTCAATACGTTCGCCTTCGCCTAAAAAATAAACCGTATGATCACCAACCACATCGCCGCCTCTCAAGGCAAAAGAACCAAGTTCATTTTGTTTACGTTCGCCGACCATACCTTCACGTCCATAAGTTACGTTTTTATCAAGAGGCATATTTTCTAAAAGAATTTTTTCCAAAGTTTTTGCCGTCCCCGAAGGAGCATCCTTTTTCTTGCCGTGATGAATCTCCATCATTTCAACCTGAAAATTTCGATGATTAAGCGACTTTGCCGCCATTTTTGTAAGAGCAAACAATAAATTTACGCCCACGCTCATATTTGACGATTTTAGTATCGGGATTTTTTTAGATGCGTTTTCAATTATACTTTCTTCCTGTGAAGAAAATCCTGTTGTACCAATTACCATGGGTATTTTAAGCTCAAGGCATAATTGTACGGCGGAAATAGAAGCCTGCGGAACTGAAAAATCAATTAAAACTTGAACATTTTTTAATGCATCTGCATTTATTGACGTATGTAAAATATCTTTTGTAATTCCACTGCTTAAGTCCGCTAAATTTGCATGTGTATCAAATGCAGAAATTAGTTTTAATTGATTACTATCATTGGCAAGGCGTGCAATTGCCCTACCCATTTTCCCAAGTACGCCATGAATTGCAATGTTGATCATGTATTGTCGTACCCTGTTAAAATATTTATTAATTTTTCATGATTACCTTTTGACAATTTAGTCATCGGCAATCTAAGAACATTTTCAATTTCACTCATGATCGATAAAGCAGCTTTTACCGGAATAGGATTTGTTTCAAAAAACATTGCCTTCATTAAAGGTAAAAGGTTGTAATACTCTTTTCTAGCGTGTTCGTAATTTCCGCTAAAAAAAGACCGAGAAACGTTTCCCACTTTCAACGGTAAAAGATTAGACAAAACACTGATCACACCTTTTCCGCCGATAGAAAGCACTGGGAGTAATAAATTATCATCGCCAGATAATAAAACAAAGTCGTCAGGGGTGTTTAAAATCACTTCCGCCATAAAACCTAAATCGCCGGTAGATTCTTTAATACCAGCAATGTTGGGATGTTCGGCAAGGCGCGAAATTGTATCAATACTTAACGAAACAGAGGTTCTTCCGGGTATGTTGTAGACGATCACAGGAATGGTCGAAGATTCTGCAATTCGCATAAAATGAGCATATAAACCATCCTGGGTTGGTTTATTATAATATGGGTTTACAACAAGGGCATAATCAGCTCCGTCAGCGGCAGCCGATTTTGTTAAATCGACAGCTTCCTGCGTAGAATTAGAACCTGTACCGGCAATGATCGTTGTATCTTTATTAATTTCCTTTGCCCATTCAACAGTTTTAGCGATCACTTCACGGTGTTCTTCATGAGTCAATGTCGGGCTTTCGCCGGTTGTTCCACAGGGAACAAGACCCTCAACCTTGTTTAACATTTGTTTAACAATTAGTTTTTTCAAAGCCGGATAATCTATCTGCTCATTTTTTTGAAATGGCGTAATTAATGCCGTAAATGTACCTTGCAATTTCATGATGATGACTCAATATGATTCTCAAGTTAAACGGTAAATCAAAGAATTTGCTTTGATACAATAATTAACACACGCGCACCCGTCCGAAGCTCAGTGTAAATCATTGACAGGTCGTAGAACTATAGTAAATCTGGATTAGGCTCAATTAAAAACAGGAAGCGCTCGGAGTATTTATGCCTAAAATAACATTAGAAATCAATGACGAGGATATGGTTCGTATTAAACGTCATGCCGAAATGGAGAACCTTTCTGTAGAAGAATTTATCAGTACAGCTGCTCTACGATATATTGATCAAAATGAGTTTATCGATGAGCTACAACTGGCGGAAATTCTGGAAAATGAAAATCTTCTGGATTAATAGAGTATTTCACTATAACTTAAAAATTTAAAAAAGGGAAAAAATGAAAAAATTAATGAATGGTTTTTTGATATTCGGTTTTCTAGTCACATCCGTTTCTATAAATGCTGGTGAATTTGCTGATTTAAAAGCAAAGATCGGCGGCGCTCGTGATGCAGCAATTTCGATGTTAAAGGATAAAAATAAAAGGGGAGTCGAGCAGCAAAAATCAGCTAAAGAAATTGCAGAATCAGTTACTATATCTTTGAATAAAATGATCCCACCTTCAGGTAAAGAAGCTATTTTTAATGAACTACGTGAAACATGGATGGCTTTCAAGAAAACACGCGAAGAAGAAGTTATTCCTTTAATCCTTGAGGGTAAAGAAGATTCGGCTAGAAAGATTGCCGAAAGTATTCAGAAAGAAAGATTAAAAAAGTTATACGATCTTTGTGATGAATTAGACAAATAGCGGTTACTCTGAGAGATTTTTTCTTTTGAAACGTTCGAAAACTGCAAATCACCAGTTATTTCCTCGTTTGGTGATTGGCGGTACAAATAGCGGCGCTGGCAAAACGACTATTACTCTCGGAATAATGGCGGCCCTTAAAAAAAGAAGTTTAACCGTACAGGGTTTTAAATGCGGTCCAGATTACATTGATCCGGGTTATCATAGCGCTGTTACTGAACGTATATCGCATAATCTAGACAGCTGGTTTGTTAAACCATCGCTTGTAAAACAAATATTTTTCAACAACTCTTACAATTCAGATATTTCCATCATTGAAGGCGTCATGGGCTTGTTTGATGGCAGAAACCCATTAAGCGATCAAGGCTCTTCTGCTGAAATCAGTCAAATACTTCATGCTCCTGTTGTTTTGGTGTTTGATGCACGGAGTATGGCTCGAAGCGCCGCAGCCATCGTTAAGGGATTTCAGCTATTTTCAAAGAAGGTTCAAATTGCAGGAGTGATTGCAAACAAGGTTGGCAGTAAAAACCACCTTGACATACTTAGAGAAGCCATTGAAAAGGAATGTAAAATTCCTCTTATAGGCGGAATTCTGAGAGACGAAAAATTAAAAATTCCAGAAAGACACTTAGGACTTTTGCCGGCAATAGAACGAGGAGAATTAAATTCATTATTTAAATTTCTCGCAGAACTCATTGAGAATTCGCTTGATCTTGAATTACTTTTACAACTGGCCGGTTTTAATCAAAAAAACTCAGAAGAAAAAAATGATTATAAAAAAATTAAAATAGAAAGTGAAAAGGCATTTAAACCCTATGTCATTTCAAACAATAAAAACGTTGTGAAAGTTGCGGTTGCCCATGATGCCGCATTTAATTTTTATTATCCTGAAAATCTTCAGATCATGCAGCAATCTGGTATGGAATTGGAATATTTTTCGCCGTTAAAAAATGAACCGATTCCTGAAGATTGTTTTGGTCTATATCTTGGAGGAGGGTTTCCCGAAGAGTTTGCAGGAGTTCTTTCTAAAAATTTCATTACTAAAAAATCAGTAATAGAAGCGATAGAGAAGGGTATGCCAACAATTGCGGAATGCGGCGGTTTTATGTATCTCACAAAAGAGATTGTTGATAGAAATGAAAAAAAATATACAATGACGGGAGTTTTACCCGGCAGCGTCATAATGCAAAGTCGTTTGGCAGCCCTTGGTTATCGTGAAATCACAGGTTTAAAAAGTAATTTTCTTTTACATGAGGGTGAAATTATACGCGGTCATGAATTTCATTATTCATCGCATATAGTAATGGATTCTGAAAATAATGAAAATCAATTGTTATCGGCATATCATTTAAAAGGCAGAAGCATAGACGCCGAATCTGGTTTTATCTATAAAAATTTAATCGCAGGTTATGCTCATTTTTATTTTTTATCAAACCCTGAATTTGTTAAACGCTGGACTCGAAAATGTTTGGAGTACAAGTTAATTTGAAAATATCCGAAACTTTTGGTTTTCGCTTGCTATTGGGGCATTCTACTTTAAACATCACGGTGTATAAATTTACAGTTGTATTAATTGATCCACAACCGGCGGTCACTCGACTGTTGGGGAGCGAATTACAAAAAAATTATTGAAATATAGAATTTCACTTCTATAATAATATTAATTAAAGGAGTATTAAATGAAAATCATTAAACTATCTTCAATATTTGCAATATCACTATTTTCGCTCTCACTTTTTGCAGAGACGGCGTATTGGTATAAATGGAAAAATAAATTAAATGTAAAGTGGTTTGTGAACAAGCTTCACCCGGTGACGCCTGGGTTCAAATCAGTGGGGCATATAAAATTGCTTAATGTAAACAACCTGTTATACGCAGTATACACAATTAGAGTTAACTTTGTATTTAAGATTTAGGCGGGATTTTACAAAAATAAAAATCCAGCGTCATATTTTCTAACTAATAAATTTTAATTATTCTATTATATTTACTAAGACATTTAAAGTATTTAAAACTGGATTTTTTGTGGTTCAGGTTTAGAGTTTTTTTCAAAGAGCGCTACCTGATTATAATTCAATCTTTTAAAAACATGACTTCCATCAAAGAATCCAATTAACGATGTAATTCAATCAGAATTAGCTTTTTAAAGCTCTCCAGCTCTATGATCCATTTTATAGTGAACCGGCAATATTTGTTTGACAAAATATTTCATATAAATATGGTGGGGAATATATGAAAATGACCACAAAAAGCGAATATAGTCTTTTACTTTTACTGGCGCTGGCTCGAAAAAGTAATGAGTTTCCCGTTGATCTGGAAACTTTATGTGAAGAAACTGGAGCGCCATTAAAATATGCAGAACATTTATTTTCTGCCTTGAAAAGTCATAATGTGGTAAAAAGCAAACGTGGTCCAAAAGGCGGGTACTTATTTGCCAGGACCCCTGCAAGCATTTCAGTGGCAGAAATCATTCGTCTTATGGATGGAGCATTGGCGCCTACAGAAGCCGTCAGCAAATATTTTTATACGGAGACTCCGATTTATAAAGAAAAAAAATTGTTAAAAGTTTTTCAAGATATTCGTGATTATATATCGAATACACTTGAGGGTTTGACTATCGAGGATTTAAAGTAAACATGGTTGAGATCATAATCGGATTTATCATTTCATTGGCCATCGCCATGACAGGGGTGGGGGCAGGTACAATCACAGCTCCGGTATTGATTTTATTTTTAGGCGTTGAACCTGCAATGGCCATTGGTACTGCGCTGGTATTTTCTTTAATTGTAAAAATTCCCGTGAGCCTTTCTTATTTAGGTAAAAAAATGGTTAACGGCGAAATTCTTATGTTGATGAGCTTGGGGGGTATTCCTGGCGTAATTGCGGGGTCATTTCTCCTGGGCAGTCTTTCAAAAAATCAGCAAGTAAAGTCTGTTATTGTTGCGGGAATTGGTTTAATTGTTTTTATTTCAGCCCTGCTTAACTTGATTTATTCAGTTAAAAAACCGCAGTTACAACATCGTAATTCATTTAAAAAAATAATTCCTTTTTTTACATTTTTAATCGGTATGGAAGTGGGATTTTCTTCAGCGGGAGCCGGAGCAATGGGTACATTGTTGTTGCTTGCAGCAACTTCATTATTACCACGTCAGGTCGTTGCTACCGATATATTGTTCGGTTTAATTTTATCTTTTGTCGGCGGAGGAATACATTTATCCATGGGGCATCTGGATTATGGTCTTTTATTGCTGCTTTCGATTGGCGCCGTTTGCGGAATACCTGTGGGAATATATGCATCATATAGGGTTCCTCATTCTTCGTTAAAAAAAGGACTTTTATTTTGGATTATGTTTATTGGAATCTTATTGATGTATCGAGCTTTTTGGTAGAAAATCTTTAATTCTGATTACAGTAGATAGGGCGCTATTTTATAAATGGAAAAAACTTGACATATAGGACGTATAAATATATTGTGATATTGTAATATACTTATATTATTGATTTTAGTGTATAACAAAAAATTTAAAAAATAAAATTGAGAGGAAGGAAGAAATGAATGTAAAACAGGAATTAGATTGTCGCGGAATGAATTGTCCGCTGCCAATTTTAAAAACGAAAAAAGCTATCGATGCACTGGGAGCAGGCGACGTTTTAAAAGTAACAGCCACTGACCCGGGATCGTGTAATGATATGGACGCCTGGTCGCGTCGCACTGGAAATCCCATTGTAGACAAGAGTGAAGGCAATGGCGAATATGTATTTTTTATTCAAAAAGGATAAGAGGGTAGTAAAATGGCAGCACAAAAAAAGTTTATGATGATCACTTCAAAAGGTACTTTAGATTGGGCATATCCTCCTTTTATTTTAGGTTCCACCGCAGCAGCTCTTGATATGGAGACGAGTATATTTTTTACTTTTTACGGCTTAAATCTTTTGTTAAAGGATTTAAACATGAAAGCGACTCCGACAGCCAATCCTGCTATGCCAATGAAAATGCCTTTTGGCCCAAAATGGTTTCAAGGTATAAACTGGCCAATACCGAATCTGGTCATTAACAATGTTCCTTTCTTCGATAACTTCGTAACATTGCTACTTAAAAAAACGTTTAAAAATCATGGTGTAGCGTCCATTCCAGAGTTAAGAGATATATGTGTAGAAGCCGGCGTCAAAATGATCGCCTGTCAAATGACTATGGATGTTTTTGGATATACAAAAGATGATTTTATTGACGGTATTGAATTTGCCGGCGCTGCAACTGCATTGGAAATAGGCTCTTCAAGCGATATGCAGTTTTTTATATAAAACAATGGGGTAATGTACATGAAGTTTGGAATTTTAGTTCTTGATGGACCCTACAACCATGAAGCAGGGGACAGCGCATATAATTTTATCGCTGCCGCGATGAACAAGGGGCATGAAATATCCGGTGTGTTTTTTTATAACGACGGTGTGTTAAACGCTACAAAGCTGATGGATCCGCCAACTGACGACCGTAATATTGTAAAGAGATGGTCTGAGCTTGGCGCAAAAGGCGTTGACATCGTTGTATGTATTGCCGCCGGCAAGCGCAGGGGTATTGTTGATTCGAATCTTGCGCCAAACATTCGGATTTCGGGGCTTGGCCAGTTGGTCGATATGACACTCAATGCCGATCGAATGATCACTTTTGGCGCCTAAGGAGAAAACTATGGCTGAAACACCTAAAAAAATAATGTTTGTCATGCAGAAACCGCCTCATGGGTCGATTTATCCTTATGAAGGATTGGAATTTATTTTAATTTCAGGCGCATATGAACAAGACATATCGCTTGTATTTCTTGGCGATGGAGTGTATAACATCAAAAAAGATCAGGATACATCGGAACTGGGAATCAAGGGGTTTGTAAAAACATACCGAACTCTGGAAGGTTATGACATCGAAAAACTTTATGTCGACAAGAAATCCATGGAAGACCGCGGTATGACGGTTGATGATTTAATTGTTCCTGTAGAGGTAAAGACATCTAAAGAAATCAATGCGATGATGAATGAGCAACACGCGGTTTTTCCGTGTTGAAAAATTGCAGGAGAAAATATGTTACACACAATTAATAAATCCCCGTTTAGCAGTAAGTCGCTTGATCTTGTTTTCGAGTTTGCAGCAGCAAAAGAACCTGTCTTACTTTATGAAGACGGAGTATATGCGGCTCAAAGCGGTACGAAGTTTGAACCAGAAATTGCCAGGCTTTTAAAAACCAATCCTGTATATGCACTGCAGGCTGATTTAAAAGCGCGCGCTATAAACAATCCTGTTAACGGAATAAAAGTTATCAATTATGACGGTTTTGTAGATCTCGTTGCAGAGCATAAAGTTCAAAACTGGCTGTAAGCGTTTTATAAACAAGGATGGTTTTTTATTATTTCGTTGGGGTTGTCTAATAAGTCAAAATTTGAACCGCAAAGACGCAAAGAACGCAAAGAACGCAAAGGAATTAAAGAAAAGGATAAGAAAAATCCCTTTATTTCTTTACTTTGCGCCCTTCGCGCCTTTGCGGTGAGACTTTTTAGACAGTCCCAACGAAATTTACATATTGGCACACGCAGCATCATTGTTTTCAATTCCATAAATATTTTTGCAGTATGAATTATTTTCCTTGAACCACCTGGTTTCGTCCATTATTTTTGGCTTTGTATAAGGCCGAATCAGCACGTTTAAAAATGGAATCCAGATTATCTCCCTTTTTAAATTCACTGATTCCAATACTAACGGTTACGTGTCGTTTTTTTCCAATGATTAGTTTTTGGTATATTCGTTTTCGAAGATTTTCTGCAACATTCTTTGCATCATTGATTTTTGTGTTATTGAGGATTAATACAAATTCCTCTCCTCCATATCGGCAAAATATATCAGACTTTCTTGTTGATTCTTTTACAAGATGACAAAATTGGATTAGCACATGATCGCCCATATCATGTCCAAAGTCGTCATTAACTTTTTTAAAGTGATCGAGATCGATCAAGACATAAGAAAATGTGCTAGTTTTAAAGTCAATGTTTTCTGTAAGTTTTAAAAGTTCAAAATCAAGTTTTCTACGATTATAGATTCCGGTAAGCGGATCAAGATCAGCCAGGACTTTTAAAGATTCTTCCCGTTTTTCGCCCAGAACAAGTTTTTTTTCTAGCTCTTTTTTTTCCTGAAGAATTATTTTAAATTTTTGACCAAGGGCAAAACTTAGAAGCATTCCTCCCAGGTTGTTGCCAATCATAAGGTGTGTTATCCGGATATGTGTATCTGTAAAATTTAAGATCACTAAACTAAATAAAATTAAAAGAACGAGATGATTGCCCCAGGCAAAAATGAAGTATCGTGAAAGAGAATCACTTTTAAAATATTTTAAGCTAAAACCAAGAATAAATAAACTGCACAAGATTACGAAAGAATAAAATAAGTTAAATGAAAAAATCGAAAAAAATGGCGTTAATACTGTAATTAAAACAGCAGCCCAGAATACAGTCATTAAAACCTTATACACTTTATATGACTTGTTCCTGATATTCAAGAAATATACAGCAAACAACAGAGACGACAAAAAAGATATTATCGCAGAAATTTTAATAATCCAGTAAGTGATCTTATAATGATCGGGCATGAGAATATACTGTGGAATGCCATTGATCGCCAGAATAAGGCTTGTAAATGAAATTGAATTGATGACAAAATAAAGATACGATTTATCTCTAAGAATAAAAAATATTATAAGATTTATTAAAATGAGCATTGTAGAAATTGTTGCAAAAATGGCAAGCAGGGCATTATTTTTTGATTTTAAAGAAGCAAGGCCAAAACCATCAACCAGATATGCAGGAAATTCATAAGAGTCTGAGGTCGAGTTAATTTTAAAATATATTGTATTCTCACCTTTAAATAATTGAATGGGTATAATTTGCATTCTGTCATGAATGGTTTGCTCTAAAACAGAAATTGCTTTACCTGATTTAATCTCATGATAGTTTCCTTTAATATCCGGAATATAGAAAAGCAGTTTTTGAATGTTATAATAATCAATGTAAATGTATCTCTCGAGTTTTAGATCCTGGTTATTAACGGTAAACTTACCCCATATCGAATCATTGCTGAAGGTGAAAACAGGAGGATTTATTTTAATAGAATAAAATTGCTCTTGAATCGAAGGTTTTAAAATGTCGCTTAGCTTTAAGGCATTTGATTTATCATGGTAAAACAAAAGATTACCAGAAATATCATAGGTGGAAATTTTTTCATCAAGGGATATAATATTTCTATTTAAAAATGGACTCGAAAATAAAATTGTCTGGATTGTTAAAAAAAATAAAATACAGATAAATATGTAATTCTTTTTAAACAAGATGTCTCTTTGAAATACATTAATTAAAGTGTCAAGTCCATACCTTGAATATTTAAATTTTGCAGATCGGTTAATTATATTGCTTTTCGTTGAAATGTTTTTTCGATGCAGGTTTTAACGTCATCAAAAAAATATTCCTTTGACATCATTTTATCTGCAGATGATGCAGATGCATCTATGCGGCCTCCCCACAATACGTTGTGAATTTTATGTGATAACAAGGTTTTTCTACGCGTTAGAAGCTGTGAACATGGTCTGATTCGGCCTGTCAGTGAAAGTTCACCGGCAGCCGCCCAGCGAGAAGGAAGCTCGGTGTTTAAAAAGCTGCTGGCCATAGCCAACAACAGGGCAAGATCTCCACCGCTGTCGTTCATATGGGCGCCCCCCTGAACGCGTACAAAAATATCGGACTGGCCTATATTAAAACCAGAATATTTTTCTAAAATAGCTGCAATCATATGTATTCTGGAAATATCGATATTTTCGCCGATTCTCCGTCCGCTGGAAAATGCGGCAGGAGTTGCCAGTACCTGGAATTCAACCAACATGACCTGTGAACCGTCGACCTGCGGAAACAAAATACTGCCGACGCCGCCGACATCCTGCATTTGAAGTAAATTACGCTCTCCTGAGATTTCACGCAAACCTTCAGCGCTCATTTCAAAAACAGCAATTTCACCCGTTGAACCAAAACGATTTTTAGTGGATCGAATAAACCTGTATTGACCAAACCGCTGGTTTTCAAAATATAATACAACATCAACAGAATGTTCGAGAAGTTTTGGACCGGCGATCTGACCGTCTTTTGTAATATGGCCGGTCATGCAAATCGGGATGTTGTATTGTCTTGCGTGATCAATTAAAACAGAGGCCGCCGCCCTCAGTTGCGCGGGGCTGCCAATGCTCATGTTTTTTGATAAATCAACATTCATGGTTTGAATGGAATCAACGAGAATAATTTCAGGGCGCAATTCAATGGCTGCCGCAATTACATTGTCAAGCCGAGTTTCTTGCAGCAGGGTTACATTTTTATACAATGCCCCAATGCGTTGAGCTCTGGCGTGAATTTGATCGGCGCTTTCTTCGCCGGTAACGTACAATATTTTTTTTCCGGATTTGCCAAATGCCAGAAGCAGTGTCGATTTACCTACACCTGGTTCGCCTCCAAGGAGAATAACAGAACCTGCTACCATGCCTCCGCCTAAAATTTTATCCATTTCAGCAATGCCTGTCGATACGCGACTTAAGTTTTCTCTTTGAATGGAGCCAAGAGAAACAGGTTTTGAAATTTCTTTGTCAGGATTTAATAGGGATGATTCCGCTTTAGTCTCAGATGTTTTATCTTCGGTGGTTTCTACAAAACTGTTCCATGCCTTACACGAAGGACATTGCCCCATCCACGCAATGAACGTGTCGCCGCAGGAAGTGCAACCATAAACTGTTCTTGTTTTTTTTGCCATACAATCTCTTTACAAAGATATGTTCTTGTATTGTAAATGTAAATTACTTTTTTCTGATGTTTCATCTAAAGTTCGAACATGAGGTTTTAAAACCATAAATACATCCTGGTATAATTTAAATCATTATATTCTTAAATAGGTATGATTGAAAAATATAAAATTTATTATGGTCGTTTTAAAAATCATGGTGAAGCTTTTGAAATTCTTAATAATGGTTTTAAATTTCCTTAGGAAGGTTTTAAAAAAGTTTAACTATAATTTCTAATTCTTTGCCGAAAAAGCAAAATTTCTTAAACGAAGGTTTTCATTTCTTTAACTATAGAATAAAATATCTTTAACTAAAGCTTTAAAATTTTTTAACTAAAGAGTAAAGTTTTTTTAACTAAAGAATTTAATATTTCATAAGTGTGAAATTCTCATTATTGTTGTTTAAGAAAGTAAAACGGTTCCTTTTTAATCTTTTCCATAAATCAGTAAATGTCGAATGTTCAGGTCGATTCTGGGTTTAAGGTTTTTTTCAAGTTGTGAAATTTTATTAGACCATCGTTTTTTTTCGTCTTTTTGCTGGTTTATGGTTCTTGAAATGGCGCCCACCATTTTATCTTCGCCATACCATTTTGCTTTGCCTTTTTGGACTTCCAGTTTTTCCATAAGCTCTTTTTCTCTGTAGATGTGAGAATTTTGAAGGTTTTTTTTCCAGTAATTTACGCCGTAGTCGAGTTTTCGCTGGATTTTTTCTACATCTTCAATGATTTTATTTTGCAAAACAGAAAGTATTTTTGTCAGATCTTCTTTAATCTCATCAAATGGAATTAATTTTGTAAACGTTTGCAAAAGTTGCCCTGTTTTTAAAACAACTGGTTGAGTATAACTTATTTCACCGGTTGTTTTGTCGTAGAAGATTGTATAAAAACGATTATAAACGCGGTCGAGATGAATTTGAGCTTGAAAGTAACCCAAAACCGATGGCTTATTTGCCTGGATATAATAAGCTGAATTTTTTTCTATTGAAGTGGAAATACCGTGTAAAACTTTATCTACGATGGGATGTCCGATTGTTAAATAGTCGATCGCGCTGTTTTCTTCTGATACGGCAAAATCAAAAGAGCCCTGTCGAAATTCTCCGTTATGATAAAAGGTCATTAAATCGCCTTTTTCGTAAAAAAGGGTTTTATCCGACGTTATCTCAGCAAGGTGGGAGGCTTTAATGATGGTACGGATTGTTTTTTCGTAATCTTTTATGTTTTCTTTACGTTTAAGAGCTTTGCTAAAGGCCGACATGTTAAAATCAAGAACTTCCGTTGTCAGCAAGGAGTCAATTTTTTTAATATTTTTTTTAGCAATATTTGAGCTTTTTTCAATTTCTTCTTCGATTTGAAGAACTGTTTTTTTTTCGTTTAACAGATTTCGGATATTTTTATCAAATGTCGAATCATCTTCAGAAGTACCCAGTAAGACATCAGACTCTCCAAAAGCATCTTCAAAAAGTTTAATTTTACGTTCGATGATTTCAAGCACCTTTTCAGCAATGGTGTCTTTTGTCGCGAAGTTGACGATGTAGACGTCGCTTTTTTGCCCAAACCGGTGAATACGACCGATTCTTTGTTCTATCTTTAAAGGACTCCAGGGCAGGTCGTAGTTGATTAAAACCGATGCCGCCTGAAGATTTCGACCTTCGCCTCCGGCCTCGGTACAAATTAAGACCTGCGTCTTGTTAAAAAACTCTACAATGGCGTCTTCTTTTTCTTTTGCCGAAAGTCCGCCGTGAAAAACCGTGACTGAAAAATCGGTTCGCAAATGGTTTGCAATATACTTCATCGTATTTACAAACTGTGTAAAAATAATGATTTTCTTGTGACCTTCTTTGTGCATGTTATTGATCGAGCGCACAAGCATTTTAAGTTTCATGTCGACTTCGATTTTTTTACCAAGGTGGATGAGCCTGTTTAGCGATAAAATTTCCTGACGGACTTCTTCAGGGTTAAACACCTGATCAGACTCGCCTTTATGAATTTCGGCATCGTCTTCATCATCCAGGATGTTGAGCAAATCTTCGTCATCGAAAATACTGAGATCGGAATTTTTATCAACATTTTTAATTCGATAGTACATTTGCTCAAGCCGTTCTTTTCTTTTTTCAAGAGCGCTTAAAAGAGCATATGAAGACGAATCAAGAAGTTTTTGAAAAATGATCATTACGAAGGCTTTAACGTTTTGGGTTGATTCTATTGCCCTGTTGTATTCTTTTTTTACATATTCGGTTACTGCGTCATAAAATGAGCGTTCCAGTGTATCCAGGTTAAATCTTACGGTTCGCGCAAAACGTCGGGTAAAACCGCCGACTTCAATTTTACGACGACGGATCACTACCGGCGCCAGTTTTTCTTTTAAGCCTTCTCCGGCAGATTCAGCATAGTCGGCATAAAAAGAATGATAGGGTCCTAAAATATCGGGATCAATTAAATGTATAAGGTAAAAAATTTCTTCGAGCTTGCCGCGAAAAGGGGTTGCCGTAAGTAATAAAAGCGCACGGCAGGTTTGTGAAATTTTTTCGGCAAACTGATAGGCTCTGGTTGCTTTGGCAGAATCTTTTCGCAGCCGATGAGCTTCATCAAAAATAACAATATCAAAAGTTTTCATTATAAATCGATCCCAATAGACTGGTATTTTCAAAAGATCTATTGAAACGATAACCTTGTCTTCGCGATCTAAAATATCCGGATATTTGCGAAGTGTTGCCCCGTCTAATATTGTAAAATTTTCATTAAATTTTTCAAAAAGTTCGGCTTTCCACTGAAACATCAAAGGAGCAGGAACCGCTATCAATACCTTGTTGAAGTTATATTTTAAGATAAGTTCTTTTATAATTAGACCTGTTTCAATGGTTTTACCAAGTCCGACTTCATCGGCAATTAAAACGCGAGGCTGAAGAGATTCCACTACCTGAATGGCCGCCTGAACCTGGTGAGGCAATAGCATGGTTTTTGAAAGTACTAGTGAACTCAGAGGGTTTGAGTGATGTTCAACCAGCAAATTCCAGAATTCATGATAGGATTTTAATAAGGAAGGATCTTTTAAAGACGAGCATTTGTATCCATTACTTTCAATTCCTGATAAAATGTGGATTGGCTGCGATGTGTCATTGGATGAAGAGTGATTGCCTGGTTGATTTGCCGAAGATAATTTTAATTCAGCCTTAGTCATGAGCCTGTTGTCATGAAAATACCAGCCGGAATTTATAGATTTTTTATCTGGAGTTTCATAACTGCGTTTAAAATCAAGTAGTCTTTGTAAGTTTTCACTCATGTTTTTTATTTTAAGAAGATTGTCAATATACACCCGCCGTAGACACGAAGTTTCTGGAGGCTGGTTTTAATGAAGGTCAATTGATTTGTTCATCATAACTCATTGTATTGATGTGACATAATTTTGGACTTATCGGGAGTGTAAATATTTATAAAGCTAAAAATAATTTATTCGTAGGGGGGAGCAATTTTTTGATCATTATGTAGTTTTGGTGCGCTACACATCTAAATGCCAGCGTTCCGACAGGGGGTGGTCGTTGGCATACGCATAGAATCAATCAATCATGCAATATGCAATCAAGACGGGTTATTGTCATATATTGTATATAAAGCGCCTTCTTCTTTTTTCATTCGTTCTCTTAATGCGCCTAACAAACGTCCTATATCTTTAAAAAAATCAATGCTGTTGCTTGTGTGTGAATATTTTTCAAAAAAATCCATTGCAAATTCTGTAATTACTTTCATATCCTGGGCATATGTATCTAAAGTTTTTTGAACATCTGGATCTTTTAATCCAATTTCCTTTAATCGTGGATACAATTGTTCGTCTTCCTTTTTTAAGTGATTAAGGAGTTCATTTTTTATAGAAATCAGCAGTTTTCGTCCGTCATCGCTGCTAATTCCAATGTCTTTTACTTCATTGATCTTTAAAGCAAGTTTTATATGGTCATCTTTAAGTTCATTGATTAAGTTGCTCATGGTTATCATAAATTTGTAAACTGGTATATAGTCAACTAGATAACGTTGAAGTGATGTCGCCCGTGGTTATAAGAAACTGAAAGAATATCAGTTAACTGTTGCTGGACATTGTGGTTTTTTTGAGATTTTCTGTCAGCAAAGCAGACGCAATGCGATGCATCAATTAAATGTGTTTTCAAAAAGATAGCCTGATTTTGCTTAAAAAATTTGATTTTAAATTTGCCGGACTTCTGACAGAACATCAGTTTACTATTTGACGCGATTTAACTTGATTATAAGTGGGTATCTGTGCGGGCAAAATATATTGTTTTTTATTTTTTAATGATCGTTTTTAGCGCAGGAACGATACTTTTTGTTGAATTTCAAGGTAAAGAATTGGAAAGCGATAAAATTATCTTTAAAAGCAAGGTATCAACTCATATTTTAAATTCTGAAAAAATAAAAAATAAAATCAAAGATGTTGTCGAGTCACCAAATTCAGGGGAATTAAAAAATTCATCACATGAAGCTCCTGAAAAGATGCAGAAAAAACTCATTTCATCAGATCATGGATTTCACACTACATTAATTCAAATCATCATTATTTTAACTTTAGCCGGAATTTTTGGATATCTTTTTAGATTAATAGGGCAGCCTTCGGTAATTGGAGAAATTCTTGGCGGAATTCTTCTCGGACCATCTTTTTTAGGCTGGATTTCTCCTTCGTTGTTTGAAGTTCTTTTTCCTGTAAGCAGTTTTCCTACGCTTGAGCTTTTAAGCCAACTTGGTCTTTGCCTTTTTATGTTTATTATTGGAATGGAGATCGACCTCACTTTGTTTCGTCGCAGCGCACAGTCTGCTTTGGTAATTAGCCATTCGGCCATTCTTATACCTTTTATGTTAGGTGTACTTTCTGCAATTTGGATTTATCCGTCCCATTCGCCTGAAGGGATTTCCTTTTTGTCGTTTTCGCTTTTTATTGGAATTGCAATGAGCATAACGGCTTTTCCTGTTCTTGCCAGGATTGTTCAAGAGCGGGGTTTAACAAAAACACATCTTGGTACAATGGCTATAACATCGGCAGCGATCAATGATATTACGGCATGGCCTGTTTTAACATTGATTGTCGCCATTGCAAATAGCTCAAGTCTTGAACATGCCTTATATACCTTTTTATATTCCATAGTTTTTATTTTATCGATGATTTATGTTGTTAAGCCTCTTTTAAAACGCGCCGGTCGTGTGTATGTTTCTAAAGAAAATTTAACAAAAGGAGCAACGACTATTATATTTCTGATTATTTTAATATCTTCGCTAACTACGGAATCGATTGGTATTCATGCACTTTTTGGTTCATTTCTTGTCGGCGCGATTATGCCCAAGGAGAGTAATTTAAAAAAATTATTTGTAGAGAAAATTGAAGATTTTAGCATGGTGCTTCTTCTTCCACTGTTTTTTGCCTATACAGGTCTTAGGACAAACATTGGTCTATTAAGCGGAGATTTAATTTCTATATTTTTTTTAATTCTGGGGCTTGCTATTGCAGGAAAAATTGGCGGAAGCGCCATTGCAGCCCTGATTACAGGCGAAACCCTCAAGAATTCCATTTCGATCGGAGTACTTATGAATACTCGCGGATTAATGGAATTAATAGTTCTTAATATCGGTTATGATCTGGGTATTCTTTCTGAAGATATTTTTACCATCATGGTCGCAGTTGCTCTTTTAACAACGGTTTTAACGGGACCACTCCTTAGTGTCATACAACGTCTTTTTAAAGAACATGATGGGCATGTACGAATTCAGCATAAAATGAAGAATATACTGTTATCTTTTGCTGATCCTCTAATGGGAGTAAAACTGCTTAATATGATTTACGCGATTACTCCAAAAGTCAATAAGGATACAAGTTTCACGGCATTGCACATAACCCCGTATTTTTCAATTAATAAAAATGAAACAACCACTTTCAGGAATAGAAGTTTTGAAAATATAAACAAGGCATCCCAGAAGCTAAATGTTGAATTAAAGAACTTACACAGGGTTACAGATCATGTTACCGCTGAAATTATAAAACAAACCATATATTTAAATTCAGATTTACTTCTTCTTGGCGCTGCTCGATCATTTTTTTCTAACAATTTACTGGGAGGGAAAATTAAAAAAATTCTCGATTATTCGACATGTAATACAGGGGTATTGATCGATTCGGGATTTAATGAGGTTAAAGATATATTGATTCTTACAGAGGAATCCGAGATTGAGCGGTTTTCAGCATTTATGGTAACTTTAAATCATGAATGGAGAAAACAAAAAAATATGTTAACACTGTTTATTGGAAATTTAGAAAAAACAGGCATAGGTAAAGAAAAAAATCAGAATAAATTTGATACAATTGATGAATCAAGTTTAAACCTGGATTTCTTTGGTAACTATGATCTTGTTATATGCACGCTGGAGACATGGCGCCGGTTTGAAAATATATTTAGCAATAGCCGTTCTACTTCCTTTCTTGTATTGCAGATAAAATGATAAATTATTTTTTTTCAAGAAAAAGTTTGATCAGTGCGATACCCAGAATAATGATTGTTCCTATCAGGCTGATTTTCCATAACACGCGGCGTTCAGGCAATGTTTCTTTTGAATTTGAAGAGTTGTCTTGATCTTTCATATATAATTACGTAGTAGAAATCAAGGTGCCGATGTAAACTGATAATTCTTGACAATTTATCGAATAAATTTGCATCAAACTTTATTAAAGTATTATTTTGAAATTACTTTAGGACGTTAAGGAGATTACATGAAAAATTTTAAAAAACTGTTTATATTTACAGCAGTACTTTTGCCCTGTTTTGTTTTTGCATCTGTTGGCAATTTGTTATCAGATCAGAGGGTGAAAAAGCAGCATGTTCAAGATTTACGGATTGCGGCAAATGATCAGGAGGCAGACGTTTCTGGTGAAAATAAAACAATTGCTGAAGAAGGTTTAAAACAGGTACAACCGTCAAAACAAGATGGTAAAATTTCTTTTATAGCCGGATTCATTGTAATGGCGGTATTGATGGCGATAGTATTGTATAAGTCGAAAGATATGGGAAAATGATCATTATCTTGAAAACTAAATTATAAACTGAGACAGCTTTCTTTGATGATTTAATACGGATTGCTGGTTTTAGTATAATTTATTTGTCAATTTTGAAAAAGCTGCCATATTTAGATATTTACAGCGCATAACAATATAATTCAATATCCAGCAGGGTAATTATGAAACGAACAGACATCGAAAGACGCGAAAGGGAACTTCGTCGAACCGAAAAAAAAGATATGGTTATTCAGCGAAAAACTGAAAATTTTAAAGCTAAAAATCCTGCGGGATATTACATCGATAATCTCGCAAGTTTATTTTTTTACAATGATGACCAGATATTTAACTGCACAAAAGAAGTTAAAATTTATGAAATCATTGAACAAATGAAAGAAGATATTCCTGAAAAAAACTGGGAGACAATACTTCGAAAAGCAATTAAAAAAACCGGCGTTATTCAAAAAGAACAGGCCTTTCAAGAATTACTGCCGTACCTTAAATCTTAAAATGGGGGTTATCTAAAAAATCGTAAGAAAACAAAATACGAAGCTTTTAGACCCCCCTAAATAAACAACATCAAATCTCTTGGTTGTTAAAATCCAATTCCTGCAGATAATCCGTATACAAGTGAAACTGCTTTAGTTTCTGGAATGTAGTCAACACTTGCAATTGGTGTAATTGAAAAATTACTGATCATTATATCATATCCCAGACTTACTCGTCCTAAAAATGCTGTGTGAGGATGTAATCCAAATACCGTTTCAACACCTGGGGCAAGTAATATTTTTAAACCGCCAATTGGGTGTATTCCAACGAAACCTGCAAAAATAGCATTGGTTTGTTCAGGGAAAAAAGCAAAATCAGTTAATGCCCCAACACCAAGTAAACGGTTTAAAAAAGGCAATCTATATTCATAGTCTAAACCTGCGGTAAAGGCATGAACATTTTTTTCTAATTCGGACGTCACTCCTAAAAATAAAGAAAGATGGTGGCTATGAGCGTGCTCCTCATGCTGTTGATGTTCTTCATGAGCATCTTTCTTCGGTTCATGTTCTGCGCCCTGCGCATACAACGCTGCCATGTTAAAAAAAAACGCGGCTGCTAAAATTTTAATAAGTTTCTTCATTTTTCTCAATCCTTTTTTATAAAATGTTTTCACGGCAAAAATATCAGAGTAGTGATCATGTCAATTCTTATGCGGTTTTTCTTCATGGTTCAATGATCAAATATTTTAATGTTGTCCATATAACATTTTCAATGTTTATGATGGTTGACGAAAAATTGCTATGCGATGGAGGCCCAGTTTTATTTATTCACAGAGATGAAGCGAACCTCGATTCGAATTGTTGTCGGGTTTTTAATGGTGATCGGCGTCGGCAGTATTTTGCTTTATATGCTGGGCTATCGAAATTCAAATACTGATCGAAACTGGACCGATACATTTTTTACCATCACCAGCGGGGTATGTGTAACGGGCTTAACCGTGATGGATATTTCGTCGCGTCTTAATTTAACGGGGCAAATCATTTTGCTGATAATGATACAAATTGGCGGACTAGGCGTTTTGACAATTTCTAACTGGCTTGCTCTTTCATTTACAGGTAAACTGAATATTCGTCAGGTAGATTCCAGTAATAAAACTCTCGGTTATTTATATAAAGTGCCCACGATGGTTTATTTAAAAAAAATCATAACCTTTACTATTATCATTGAATTTATCGGCGCTTTTATTTTATTTTTTAAATTTTTAGGGGCCTATGACTTTAATACCGCTCTATGGCTGGCGATTTTCCATTCGATTTCTGCTTTTTGTAATGCTGGATTTTCTTTGTTTAGCGGTAATCTTCTTGCATATAATTTGGATTTAACTGTAAATTTTACCATAATGCTGCTTATAATTATCGGTGGAATTGGGTATCTAGTGATCATTGATATCTATGAATATTTTAAAGCAAGGTTACGATCCAGGCAGGTACGATTGACATTACATTCCAGGGTTACGCTAAATTCAACAGCCTGGCTGATTTTTGGAGGAACAATTGTCATATATTTTCTGGAATTGCATAATTCGCTTAAAAATTTTACTGTATTCAAAGGGATTATTGAATCATTATTTTTAAGTGTCACCAGTCGAACCGCAGGTTTTAATACAATTCCTACAGGGCAGTTAACAAATATGTCGCTTCTGGTTATAATAGTCTTAATGATCATCGGAGCTTCATCAGGTTCAACCGGCGGAGGAATAAAAACATCAACCGCCTCAGTGTTTACGGCTCTTTTAAAATCAAGCTTTAAAAAAAGAGATAATGTTGAAATGTATTATCGCAGTGTAAGTTATGCAGATGTTGCAAAAGTGGTGACCATTATTTTTTGTTATTTTTTAACCATGATTGTCGCAGTTACTTTACTACAGGTTGCGGAAACTTACGGTATAGATCCGAGAGACTCACGGGGTAGTTTTTTAGAACATTTATTTGAAGTTGTCAGCGCGTTGAGTACTGTAGGACTTTCAACTGGAATAACTTCGGGTTTAAGTAATTATGGAAAATATATTCTTATGTTTTGCATGTTTGCCGGCAGGGTAGGGCTTTTGGTTTTAGTGTCGAGCGTTATCGGCAAGCAAAAAAAACTAATGCATAAATATCCTGTTGAGAATATCATGATCGGGTAACAGTATATAAAATTAATAAGAGGATACTTATGGATGAAATTATTAACGGCCAGGAAATTCACAAATCTTTTGCTATTCTAGGCTTGGGTAAATTTGGATATCAGGCGGCAATTTCGTTGTATGAACATGGCGCTGAAGTGATCGCTGTCGACAAAAACGAATCATTGATTCAAAAAATTTCGATGCACATTGATAAAGCTGTTTGTGCCGATCTTCTGGATTGGGACGCACTTGAACATAACGGAGCTTTTGAAGTTGACGTCGTTATTATTGGTCTAAGAGAATCTTTTGAAGCGACCGTTTTGATCGTTAATCATTTGAAAACAAAAACAAAAATAAAAAAAATAATAGCTTTGGTTGATTCCGAAGAAAAGGCCGAGGTATTGCGAATTATGGGAATTGACCGGGTTATATTTCCTGAAAATGAGATCGCCCAACGGATGGTGCAGAGACTTACGATTCCAAATCTTGTAAACGAAATCGCAGTTACTCCGGATACTCGCATTATTGAGATTACGTGTCCTCCTGAATTTATAGGCTCCAGTCTTATTGATCTTGAAATTCGAAGTAAATACCAGGTTTATGTAATCAGCATTGTCAGAGGACGTGAAAACGAAAAACCGGTTGTGCTCATGGCGCCTCACCCGCAGACTGTTTTTGAAAAAAACGACAAAATTGTATGTCTGGGAACCTCTAAAAATTTGGTGGATTTCACCAGCAGTTTTAAATAAACCAGCAGATGTTTTTAAGGTTTTATTTAAAAATGACTTAGTCATCGAAAGAAAAACATAAAATGAATTTGATTTTTTAAAAATTATAAATATGCAGGATTAAATATGTCCCAGGATGCTATCTTCACAAAAAAAACCAATGATGAATATCTGAAGGAATTAGAGAAAATTTCGATTGAAAAATTAACTAAAAAAATTGATTTAAACTATAAAAAAACAGTTACCGGTTTTGTTCCCACCGATGCAATTATTTTGGGAGTTCGGGTTCCAGATATTCGAAGTATAGCCCGTGAAATAAAAAAAGAAATACCAGCGATCAGTTTAAACCTGGTTACTTCTTTTATGGATAAAACAATTAGCCCTGTAACGAGAGAGCTGTTTTTATTGAATATATTTTTAATTACCGGCTTTAAAGATTTTTACACTGACAAAGCTCTTTGGAAAAAAATTGATGTTTGGGCAGATTCACTGCTCGATTGGGAGATGACAGATCAGTTGGGTGGTATGATATCAGGAGAAATGGTTGTTTACGATTTATCGAGAACTGTTACCCTGAAAAAATGGCTGAAATCAAGAAGTGTCTGGAAGCGACGTTTAGCTTTAATATCCACAATTGCCGGTAATCATAAAAAAAGAAAAAACACTCAGTTGGCTATTGAAATTTCTCGCCCATTAATGAAGGATAAGGCTCCAAATGTCTATAAAGCTGTTGGTTTTGCTTTAAGGGAAGCTTGCCGAGCTGGAGGAGGAAAGGAGGTTTTTCAATTTTTAATGTCCGAAAAAAATAAAGCTAACAAAAAAACAATTATTGAAAGTGCAAAAAAACTTTCAGAGAAGGAACAAAAACAATTACTTGTATAACTTAATATATTACAGGTTATGCAAAAAGGTAAAGACTCGGCGCGACATCGCGGGCCTCGGAGTTCACAATTAAACTTACACAGGAATTCCCCTGATTGCTCTCCCAAACTTTAGAGGCTCTTCGTTTATCCTGGGACGGAAGCCTACTTTCGGTAACGAGCAAAACTTGAGTTTGGTTTGTGCTTGCCTTGAAAAAATTCAATTCCATTTTAATCTCCCCATTAGATTATTCATCCAATTATTTTTTACATTTTTATCTGGTCAGTGAAAAGTGTCACTTTTACACCATGTCTTCTTATCCCCTTCATTCCCGTAAATATGATTTTTTTCAGGTTGTTAACAATTTTTACTTTTCTCGTGATTTTCCTGGGCAACTGCTTTTTAAAAATAAAATATGCCTTGTTGAATTTGACGTGTTCAAAACTTTATTCGATAATGAATAAAATAAATATTGTAGCAGGGGCGGAGCCCTACTATCCCGTCAAAAACCCAGCGAATTTTCAAACATGCCTTGAGAAAGAAAGAGTTGACCGTTTGGCAAATAAATAAAAAATTCATCTCTATGCGTTATTTATTTTTAATCCAAAATCTTTTTTTGCGAAATTTCGGAAAACCATTAACCAGCCTTTTTTTGGCGGCAATCATCGGTTTTTTCCCTCAGGGAATAATTACGTCCAAGCCAGCCGATAATGCTAATGAACAAGCCAAGAATGAAAAAAACCAATCAGAAAATTCTGAAAAAAATAATCATGAAAGTGAAATCGATAAAAATAAGCAAGAAAGAGAAAAAGCAAAAAGAGAATCTGAAGAAAAAGAACGCCTTGAAAAAGAAAGGGTTCAAAATGAAATTCGAGAAAAGCAACGTCTTGAAGAAGAAAGATTAGAAAAAGAGTTAAAAGAAAAACAGCGTCTTGAAAAAGAAAAGTTCGATAGAGATCAAAAAGAAAAAGAACGTGTAGAAAAAGAAAAACTTGAGCGAGAACTTAGAGAGAAAGAACGAGTTGAAAAAGAAAGGCTTGATAATGAGCTAAAAGAAAAACAACGGCTTGAGAAAGAAAAACTTGATAAAGAACTCAAAGAAAAAGAACGTCTTGAACGAGAAAAGCTTGATAATGATCTCAGAGAAAAAGAGCGTATAGAGAAAGAAAAATCGGTAAATGAGCAACGAGACCGGGAATTAAAAGAGAAAGAGCGTATTGAGAAAGAAAAACTGGATCGAGATTTAAAAGAAAAAGGACGCCTTGAGAAAGAAAAGCTTGATAAAGATCTCAAGGAAAAAGAGCGTATAGAGAAAGAAAAGCTCGATAAAGACCTCAAAGAAAAAGAACGTCTTGAAAAAGAAAAACTCGATAAAACTCAAAAAGAAAGGCAGCGTCAAGATCGCGAAAAGTTAGAAAATGAGCAGAGAGTAAAACAGCGAGTCGAGACTGAAAAAATGGAGCAACGCCATGAAGCGGAAGCCAACCAACATGGGTTTTCAAACGCTGCCAACACTGCCAAAAAACGAAAAAAACAGGAAACGAGGCCGGACAATCGAAGTGAGAGTGAAAAACGAGAAGACGACGAAAGAAAATCTAAGGCGATCGGCGAGCTTTTTAAAATAATTTTCGAGATGAATTCAGCAGCGGTTTACTCATTTTATCCCTATGCAAGCCAGGAGTTTAATTTTATAAAAAATAACTTTTCGAAGGATGCCGAACTTCAGCCCGGCACAAAAAATTTCTTTATTAATTTTGAAGGCGGCGCGGGTTTATTGGATCCTCCCAATCGAAAATGGAACGTTGATCACGCCATTGCCTTTGCGGCACTGCAATCCCGCTTTTTTGGAATTATGGGGCCTTTTGCGGAATACCGCGGCTATCGATATGCCGGCGAGTTGTTGAACAATTATTTTGCAAGTATGGATGTGGCATTGATGCAATTTTTGTCTTTTTCAGTCAGCGGGCATGTTGGTTATACCTACCTGATGGGTTCTGGTATTGATGAAGGCGGGCCGACTTTCGGCGTGCTTGTTCAAATGTTCCCTTTTAATCCAATTTCACTGCAATTTCGCGACAGTTATATGGAGTCGCCCAATTTAATTGTAAATACGTTAAGCGCCCGTATTGGCGTGCATCTTAACCGATTTGAAATTTTTGCGGGCTATTATAATTTTCGCATCAATGATACTACGTTTCATGGACTCGAAAGCGGCATTAGATTGTGGTTATAATCGTTTTTTGATTGTTCTTTCGTAAAAAATGGTTTACCGCAGTATTGCAGAACCAGGAATACAAGGTTTTGAAATTAACGCGCAAAAGATTAAAGTTTGTTGTATATTTTGTCTTTAGTTGCATTTTTCATGTTGCAGGTGCAACTGAGCAAGATGAGAAAGATCAGAAAATAAAATTGCAACGAATATGAAAACAAAGTATAATTTGAAGCGGCATGCCTGTTAAATTGCTGGTTGAAAAAATATTAGATACGCCGTTTGTATTTAGTCTCTGAGTTTTAATTCCCACTCTGCTGCGTTTGGAATTGGTAAATTATTCTCGGTAATCCCCAATAAATCTTCAAGAGTGTTACCGATGCCACAATGATTACCGGCTCTTGAATTTTGAATCAAACCGCCATTTGAAATTTTTTTCAGCTCCTTAAAGGGGGTTGTTTATGTGATGGATCGGGGCTATTTTGACACCAAATGGCTATATAACAGCATCAAAAGGGCACTTTTTTTGTAATTCGCATCAAGAAAAACATAAATTATGCCATTTTAAAGACAACCCCGATAAACGAAGGTGCAGTAATTGAAGAAAAGGTAATCCACTTCATGGGCGATAAGTCAAAGGAGTATGGCGAGCGCCTCCGAATGATTACAATTCTGGATGAACGGAAAAATGAAAAAATTTGACGTGATCACCTATCACCAGGAATTATCTGCCGTAGAAATTGGAGAAATATACAAGAAACGCTGGGCTATCGAATTGTTCTTTAAGTGGCTCAAACAGAATTTAAAAATCAGAAAATTCCTGGGGTTATCTGAAAATGCCGTAAGACTTCAAATCTGGATTGCCCTGATTACCTATCTGCTTTGCAGACACCCCTATTTGGAGAAAATTTCTGATGAACCGAACACTAATGAGAAAACGTATAATTCAATAAGGTTCTTGACAACAAAGAAACAGTTTAAAATAAAACATACATGAATAAAAATTATTGGATTCGAATTGGCGCGCTTTCGGGAATGTTAACTGTTGCGATGGGGGCTTTTGGCGCACATGCCTTAAAAAACAGTCTTGATGAGTATTCTCAAGCAATTTATGCTAAAGCTGTTCTATATCAAATATTTCATACAATAGGAATTTTTATCGTAGGCATTTTAATATTTATAAATAAAAAAAACTCTCTAAACATTGCCGGAGTGTGTTTTACGCTTGGTATACTTCTTTTTTCAGGGAGTCTTTATGCTTTAGCCATTAGCGGCATTAAATGGCTGGGTATGATAACCCCCTTGGGCGGGTTATCATTTATTGTTGGATGGCTTTTGCTTTTTATTAAAACTGACGTACAATCATGAGTCCGCCAGGGGCAACAGCCAGATGCCATAGATTGTCATTATTTTTTTGAGGTAAATAGCTTGCCTGATTTTGTGAATACTTATTTTCGTAATTATTCCAGTCTTTAACAGCTTTTGTAGGTTGTGTAAATAATTGTATTTCACCAATAAGAAAACCTGGGGCAAATGTAACCAGACCATCAATGATCGTACGATGAAATGCCAGCCAAATGATCAAACCTGCAGAAAGATTTAAACCAAAATTTAATCCGTGCATGAGCAATGAATTGCTTTCTTTTTCCCATTTTGAACTTTCAGCAAGAAGTTTTTCAGATTTTTTTAATTTTGCTATGCGATCTTCCATGGTATCATCAGGCATGCTCTCGATAGCATTTCTAGCGTACATAGACGGCATGGGGCTGATTGCCAGACTTAGAACTCCAATGGCTGTTGTTATGGTACCCATCATCATATCTTGTCGAAAGTGTTCTCTTTTTACAAGATCAACCGGTTCGATACTTGGCGCTGCAAAGTATAGTGACAGCTGAGTGATCGTACCGGCACTGTAGAGACCAAGAAAAGACCAGTACCATATTCTCGAACCGGTTTCACCTGTTTTTAACGATGAATTTATAAATTGAATTCTTTCATTTACTTCTTGATCAGATAAATTTTTGCTTGTGTTTTGAGGTGCTTGAGTCGGTGAGCTTTCACCGTAATACGGTAAAAACATCGATATAAAAAAAAATATCCCGGTAAAAATTGTACTTTTAATAACGTGATTCATATATACCTCTTTTTATAATATCAGGCATTATACGAAATTAGATTCATCTGAACAAGATATTTTTAAACTGGTGCAATGAAAAGTCGTACTTTTCTTTCCTATCCTGCAGCATTGGCCCTGAGAATTTACAAATAAAATACTGGAAAGTACGTCATTTAAAAATTTGCTTGTAGTTAAATGGCTGTAACAGACAAAGTTCAAACCAATAAACTTAATATTAGGGCAGCAGCCTATTCTGTAACTGTTTCCAGTGTATTATTTACAATTAAAATCATTATTGGAGTATCGACGAATTCCATGGCTATCATTGCTTCAGCTTTGGATTCTGCCTTTGATTTTATTTCTTCTTCGGTAAATTTTTTTGCAATCAGACATGCGCAAAAACCTGCTGATCATCAGCACCGTTTTGGTCATGGAAAAGCAGAGGCCCTTGCAGGATTTTTACAAAGTATATTTATATTTTCCAGCGGTGTTTATTTAATTTATAAATCATTGCAAAGATTTTTTGCTCCGGCAGAAATTATAAATATAGATACGGGGATTTATGTTATGTTCATCAGCATTGCCCTTACATTTGGGTTGGTTTCGTATCAACACTGGGTTCAAAAGAAAAGTAAATCCATGGTCATTGCGGCAGATCGGCTCCACTATGTTTCGGACTTATTGAGTAATCTTGCCGTTATCATCTCGTTATTGTTAGGCAAATTTTTTTCCTTTTATCAACTTGATGTTGTTGCGGCTCTGGGGATTGCAATTTTTATTATCAAAGGCAGTTTTAACATTTTTAAACAGAGTTTTGATATTCTTATGGATCGCGACATTTCTGATAAATATAGAGAAGATATAAAAACAATTATTGAGTCTCAATCTTCTGATATTATCGGGTATCATGATCTAAGGTCAAGATCAGCGGGCGATATTGATTTTCTGGAATTACATCTTGAGCTTCCTTCACATTTAAAAGTAATAGATAGCCATGATATTATTGAAGATATAATGTTTAAATTAAAAAAAATTCATCCAAATGTTGAGATCATCATTCATACGGATCCTGCAGAAGTTGACGCAGACAGCGGAAAAATAAAGCTTTTTGATCGGGAAAAGCCACGGTTTTATTAAGAAGCTGAATAAACTAAAATTGTAAATATTGCCGGAAGAAAATAAACCCCGTCAACGATCAGAGGGTATAGTAATGATGAATCAAGACCAGATTTTAATTTATATATAAATATTTTATTATGAAGAATGTTCCAAATGAGAAAAATATAAACTAAAATGACAATAAAATCAAAAAACAGTACAGATGGTAATAAATGAGTATAAACGGCAAAACAAATGATAACACTATTTAATAAAAGGAATAAAACTGCAAATAGAAATATGCTTTTGGGTTTAATTGCAAGAAATAAATTATTTTTTTTATTTTTATAGTCGCCAGCGGTATCTCGATAATCAAATAAAACTCCATTTACTCCGTATTCAATAAAACGAATCAATAATAAAATGAAAACGCCGTTTGAAAACTTATATCCATTATGAAAAACAGGTAAAATTATCGTTGCGAAAGCCCATACCAGAGCCAGTAAAATGGGTTTTAAAATAGATATTGAAATACTTTGTGATGAAATACTTTTGTCGCTGATTCGTAAAAATTTTTGAATAAACTCAAATTCTTTATTAAAGATCAATAAATATAATATAGTTAATAAAAACAATATAACTAGAGTGATGATAAAAATAAAATTGAAAAATTTTAAAAAAAATAAAATTCCAGTGATACAACTTGATATAATGAAAATTATTAAAATAAAGTTGTGATTCACATATTGTGATCTTTTCGGTGAGTTTACATAATCAGAAGAAAAGGAAAATAGTCTATCAAGATTGTAAATCAATGTTGTCGAAAAAAAAATAAAAATAATAATTTGAAAGTTAAAAAATTCAAAAATTAAAGAATTCGCCCATGCGATAGAACCCGCTAAAAGCCCAATGTAGAGATTACCGTATAATAATAATTGTAAAAATTTTTTAATATAATTTCTTATTATAGATGCTCCAAATTTGTATTGGTTTTTCTGATTATTCAAATTCAAGCATGTACAAAAGATCCATAACTTTTGCAAGTTCAATATTGGTAAGGTTCCATTCCAGCGCTTGAAGAGTTTTTCGTAAATAATCTTTATAAGCTTTGATTAGTTTCATTTTTTTATCATGGCGTTGAATATTGCTGAAAGTTGTTTCATTTACTTTTTTAAAAGGAACATTTTCGCCGGTAGAAAAATAATAAGTCAATATAATATCATTATTGGAATCTATGGATTTTTCGCCGTTAAAGCCTGGAGATGGATTTATCAATTCACGTTTTTCTCTTGAATAAGTGTACCCGCTTGCAGTTTGCCTGACGTATTCCATAATGATTTTATTGAGTTTTCCCGCTTCACTGGACGGGTAAATATAAGCTTGTCCATAAACTAGAAATCGATCACCATTACTATGTATGGTTTCGCCAGCGGTAACTTCTATTTTCAGCCGTTCTTCGCCATTTTCATCTTTTTCCATTTTATCTTTTAATTTTGGAATCAGTAATGCTATCTTTTTATGTATTAAATCAAGCTCATAATCGCCATATCCGGTAGATTCATAGCTGCTGATTAATTCATTTTGGATCGTTTGAACATTGTGGTCCAGGCGCGCTTGAGGTATGATATCCGAGATTATGCCGATGAAGATAGTTGTACATAATAAAGTACTTAAAAGAACCAGATTTTTTCTTTTCATGATTTATATTAATATCGTCATATTCCCGGAATTTTTTACTGTTCTTGGTTTTTTTTGCCTGTAGAAGTTTGTGTTTTTCTAAATTCCTGCTCTTGCTTTGACAGCTCTTGCTGTTGTTCCGGAGTAATTTGAAATTGTTTCATTTTTAAACGAAAGTTAATAACATAGGCTGCGCTTATCGAACTTATTAAAAAAAGACCAATTATCGTCCATATTGCTTCTCGTTTGCTTTTTTTGGGTGCATTTTCCTGTGCGCTCATTTTTTCTCCTGTAATCGTAAATCTAAATAAGATGCTATATGTTTGTTGTTACAGAAGTTGCTATGCTTATGTCAACTATTATTTCTGACCTTCGGCTCGGAAACTTCTTCTCTAAAAAAACCTGTATGACTCATCATTAATTATAAGAGTGGCATATTACGTTTACGGGTAAATTTCCAGAAATTCAATGAGATACGTTAACAAAAAATGGATAATGGCCGGCTTAGGTTCGGAGTTTTTTGAAAAAGGGTTACTGCCTTTTGTGTATTTATTTATTTCCACAACCACCTTGATGATTGGGCGTGTCACTTCTGAAACGTTATTTTTAAGCAAGGTACCTGCCCGAAATCTTACGTATATGTACCTAATCGGAGCAGTATTTCTGGGTTTCAGCGGAGATATCTAACGCCGATTGGTCGCCCGATTCCGAAGCGATGTTTTAATTCGCCTGGTCATATTCACATTTATATCAACTTCTATTTTATTTCGAGTTCTAATCAGCCTTGATATTTCCCTGGTTTACCCCATTATCTTTATTGCCTTTGATATTTTCGGTATGATCCTGATGATACAGTTCTGGTCTCTTATGGATGAAATACTAAACGCAGCCCAGTCCAAGCGCCTTATGGGAATTATTGGCAGTGCTGGAATCGCAGGAGGGGTATTTGCGGGGCTCCTGGTTCAATCCCTGGTCAGAGTTGTGGGTACGAACAACCTGGTTCTTATGTATGCAGGATTCATGGGGTTAATTATGATCCCTGTAACAATAATTTCAAAAAGAGAAAAAGAAAGTCTGCTGGAAAGTTATCGCAACAGGGAAACCCATTCCGGTCTCAGCAGACGCCAGAAACTAAATCAATCTAAAAGAAAAAAAGAATCAAACCGATATCTCAGTCTCGTCGTCGGGATGGTATCAATAATTACCATTGTTTCGATCTTAATTGATTATCAGTTTAAAAATATTTTACAGAAAAACTTTCATGGAAGTGCAATGGCAGAATTTCTGGGGCAGTTCTATATCTATTCTGGAATTGCCGCATTAATTTTTCAATTATTATTAAGCTCAAAAATATTAACCAGATATGGCATTTTGATTTCCTTGATTATCATGCCATTCTCATTATTCCTTTCTTCCGGCTACATCGCGTTAATTCCGTATTTAATGGCAGGAGTTAAAACAGCCCTACTGACAAGTATGCCCATGCTGATTGGCGTAACCATAGGTCGTTTCAATGACCGTCTATTTTCTGATACAATATACGCCGCAGCTAACCAGCTTCTCTACATACCGTTTACTTCAGATATGCGAAAAAAGGCTAAAGTGTTAATCGGGGCAATCGTCAAGCCGGCATCCAAAGGTTTCATTGCTCTGGCATTAATTGCCTCAATATATTATTTCCCTGTGGAACTCACCACATTAAGCAGCGTTTCCGTTGTATTGCTGCTCATCTCTTTTGTTTTAATATTCAAAATCAAGAAAGAATACGGAAAACTTTTAATTTCAAGTCTCGATACGAAAAATTTAAATTTGGAAGATCAGGAAATCGATCTAAACGACAAATCGACGTTAAGCATTTTATACACAGCTTTAAAGAGTGATGATGAACGAGAAGTCATGTATGCCATCGAAGCGCTAACAGAATCAGAAAATAACATTTTGTTGATCCATATGACTGAACTTCTCGATCACCCATCAGCTTATGTACGATGGCGTGCACTTGGAAAACTCGAAACAATGATTCCTGTATATTTTGTGGAAGCAAAAGAAGATACATCTGAATTCAGCACGGAAAATAATTTTAAAGAAAAGATTCTTCATCTTTTAAAAGATTCAAATCCGGAAGTAAAAGGTCAAGCCATAATTACGCTGGCATCTTTTTCAAACCTTGAAGACATGAATTTGATTGTGCCATTTCTTGAGCATGCTGATGCAAAGCTGCGCGGGTCGTCGATTATCGGTTTGATTCGTTATTTTGGTATTGATGGAATGTATCACGGCCTTGATGCCTTTCGTAAAATACTCCACAATACCGATAAACTGGAAAGAATTGAAGCTGCTCGAATAATCGGGCACGTCGGGATATCCAACTTTCATCGTCCACTTCTTGAGCTTCTCAATGATTCTTCGATAGAGGTTTGTAAGGAAGCAGTAAATGCAGCGGGTAAAGTTAATGCTTCGGAATTAATTCCTCTCTTGATAAAAAATCTTGGTAAACCAGAAATTAAAAGAGATGTTATTGGTGCACTTTCGTCCTACCCTGAGGCTTTGATTGTTCCTCCGCTTGAATCTCTACTTACAAAAGCTTTGGTTAAAAACTGGAGTCAGGAACATGATGAGAATGAAAAGAATATTATCTTTTCGATACCTCGGGTTCTAATGGCAATCGGAACTGAAAGATGCGCTCGTGTTCTCTTTGACAGATATGAAAGTGGAAATGATCATTTGAAATCTAAAATTTTGGAAGCCATGATACATATGAACGAAAGAAATGCACTGGCAATTAAACCCGAAAAAATTGAATCTCTTGTCATCCATGAATTAAAATGCTATAGAGAATTTCAAATTTATATTGAGAAAATCCAGGGATACATTGAACTAGAAGATGTTCGATCTGCGCTAATAAGAGCGAGATATCACGCAGGGGAGCGCATATTCCAACTTCTCAGTTTTGTCTATGACCCGATTTCAATTAGTAAAATTAAGGAAAATATTTTCAAAAGCAATCCGGTTGCTGTCGCAAACGCCATGGAAGCCCTTGATAATCTCTTAAAAGGAGAGATGCGAAAAAAAGTGATTTTTAATTTCAGCCACTTAACACTACCCGATGAAAGTCATCCTCATACATCAGACTACATTTTTACAATTTTAGAATCTTTAATACATATGGACTATGACTGGATTCAAAAAGTCAGTTTATTTACCTTTTTAAATCTTCCTGAATTTTTTCAGAAAAAAGATATTTACAAACAAATCTTTGAAAACATTCAAACGATGAATATCTACAAAGAAAAAGAAAAAATACAAGAACAAATTCAGAAAGTACACCTCTTGAGTCATGTACCACTATTTAGTGATCTGCCAGGAGAAACTCTGCTGCGCATGGCGGAAAAAACGGGATTACTCAAACTTCCCTCGAATCACAATATTTTCTCCAAAGGAGATATAGGCAATTCAATGTATATCGTAGTTTCCGGCAATATTTTAATTCACGACGGCGATAAAAAGCTTAAAATCCTCGAGTATGGAAATAATTTTGGAGAGATGTCCCTTTTGGATTCCGAGACGAGAAGCGCATCTGCAACAACCTTAGAACCCACGGAATTGTTGCACCTTGATTCAAAAACATTTTACAGCATGGTTTCCAGTAAAATGGAGATCGCCATGGGAGTTATACGTTCATTAAATCACCTTCACCGAAATATTCTTGCCAGTTTAAACCCCGAAAACAACGCCGCTGATTCAGTAAGTGAGTCAGAAAAAGTTAAAGCAGGTTCTGTCTCCAAAATCATTGAAAGCCATAGTGAACCGGATATTCAAAGTGATGGAAGAGACTTGCTAAATCCCGACCTGGTTAGCAGGATCTTGACCTTAAGGAAAATTGAATTATTTTCAGGTCTGGATGATCGGGATCTTGCCCTTGTCGGTTCGATTCTTGAGGAGGAATTTTATGAATCAGGCGAGGACATTGTTCGCGAAGGAGAAGCAGGAAATTCAATGTATATCATAGGCAAGGGTTCAGTACTCGTTCAAAAAAAAGGTCAAATTATTTCAGTCCTGAAGCAAAATGATTACTTTGGTGAAATGTCCCTGATTGATAAAGAACAACGCTCTGCCACAGTAACAACGATCGAGAAAACTATCGTCTGGAAAATTACGGAGTTTGAATTCTACAACCTCCTGTCAGATAAAACCTCCATAATAAAAAATATGGCCGTTGTCTTAACCAGACGGATACGAAATGGACAAACTTTATTAAGACTTCAGGAGGAGCTGGCAGAAGTCATTATATGAACGAATTTTTATTTGATTTTAAGATCTATCTGCTTATCTCGTCGAATGTTAGTTACTATCATTAAAAATTTTTACTAAATTTATCCCTGGATACAGAATTCGGGAGTTTAACCCGATTAAAGGCAATTGGCTGAAAGTAGCAGTATACGCAGTGCCACTGGTCGCTATTATTTTTACAGTGTCATATTATGCGCAGGGTCGAAATCCGCTGATAATTGCGGTCCTGGTTATCTTTTCTGGCCTTTCATTATCCGCAGCCTTTTTAATGAATAAATCCTCCAGCAGTTGGAGCCAATGGAAACATTTGTTAGCATCTGGATCTTTAATTGCTGATTCAATAACCTATCTCACTCAGACAGACTCCCCAGAGCAAATCGTATGGTTTGTTACCTTCCCCATGTTTATTTTTGAAATTGCCGGTTTTTCAGCCGGCTGGAAATACATTCTGGTTTTTTTTATAGTATATATTTTGGGATACTTTAATCCCATTTTACTGGGACATCCGCTGAATTTAAATAGAGATGTAACCATTCATACACTGATTGCATTTTTACTCACTTCGGTCATTTTTGCAATTTATCAATACAAAAAGGAAAAATATCAAAAAGCGTTAGAACGGACAGTCTTTCGAAAAATTAGATTTTAAAAAGTGTATGCAAGATATTAAAAATCTAAAAATTATCGCTATGAATTACAATTGGTGGAAGAAGGGAGACCTTGATGGATTCTTTGGTCTTTTTGTTGATAATCTAATACAGTTAATTTTAATTGTAGTCTTATGTACATATGTCGCAGGATTTCCCTCAGAATTGATTTATGGTAGAATATTGCCGGCCGTTGCTTTAAGTATTTTATTTGGCAACATTCTTTATGCTTTGCAGGCCAGGCGTTTAGCCATAAAAACCGGCGACGGGTCTGTAACTGCATTGCCTTATGGCGTAAATACGGTTTCATTGTTTGCATTTATTTTATTTGTCATTAAGCCGGTAATGGATCAAACCGGCGATTATAATCTGGCCTGGAAGGCAGGACTTGCGGCCTGTCTTGGTTCTGGAATTATTGAATTTGCCGGATCATTTGTAGTAGGTTGGGTAAAAAAGGTTACACCGAGGGCAGCTCTATTGACGACTCTGGCAGGCATCGCCGTAACCTTCATAGCGATGGATTTTTCATTTCGAATATTTAAAGATCCATTGGTTAGTTTTGCGCCACTAGCAATTATTTTTATCCAATACATCGGTAAAAAAAGTTTACCGTTTAAAATCCCTGCAGGTCTGGTGGCGGTTATTGTGGGCACTTTATTGGCATGGTCGCTTGGCAGAATGAATTTTCATGCGCTGATCGACAATGCTCGCATTACCCTTCAATTTCCTCACTTGTTTCTTTCAGAACTTTTTAATGCGGATTTTTTAAAATATATGATTGAATTTTTACCGGTTATCATTCCAATGGGGCTATTTAATTTAATGGGCTCTTTGCAGAATCTTGAAAGCGCTGAAGCGGCAGGGGATAAATACGAAGTAAAAGAGTCATTGATCATAAACGGAACAGGTACCATTGCTGCGGCATTTTTTGGCAGCGTTTTTCCTACTACGATCTACATCGGACATCCTGGATGGAAAGCAATGGGAGCGGGATGGGGTTATTCAATTGCCAACGGAGCCGTAATCGGCTTATTGTGTTTTTTAGGGCTGGTTAGTTTTGCGACCCAGTTGATTCCCGTTGAGGCCGGCGCTGCAATTTTGCTGTGGATCGGCGTAGTGATCGCTGCGCAGGCATTTCAATCTACTCCAGGAGAACATGCTGTCGCTATTGTGATTGGTTTTTTGCCGGCCCTTGCTTCATGGGGTTTGCTGATGATGGAAACAGCCCTGCGGGCAGCATCTACAAGTATAGCCGAGGTCGGTCTTGACAAGCTTTCCGCCCAATTACCTATTCATGGATTGATCGCCATGGATCGCGGTTTTATATTTACGTCCATGATACTTGCCGCAATGACAGTGGCGGTAATTGATAAAAAATTTCAAACAGCGGCGCTTTGGACGTTAGTTGCATCCGCAGTTAGCGCAACAGGTATGATTCACGGTTTTGCGCTGAAAAACGGGGCTATTGTAAATTCTTATGGCCCGGCAACGACATGGCCGTTTGTGCTTGGCTATGCAGCAATGGGTGTAATTTTTCTTGTTACGCATTATTTTTTAACAGATAAAGATTTTAAACCAAAGAAAAAGAACGTATAAATATGAACACAAAAGTTGAAAAAAAACTCGAAGAAAATTTAGAAAACTTTGGTCCCGTCTGGTCGTTTTGGAAAACCATGGGTATTTCATTATTAATCATTGTTGTGGGTAATGTATTTGTTCAGTTTTTAATTATAGTAATACATCTATTGGTAAATTTTGTTTCTTTAAATCACCTGCCTTCGAGTTTTTCAGTAATACAAAAATACACCGGCGAACTCTTTCAAAAAAGCTACGTCATTTCAGAATCAATATTGATCTCAGATTTTTTTTCACTGCTAATGATATTGTACTTTGTAAGTAAAAAAAATAAAATAAATATGATTGGTTATCTGGGCTTTAACAACGCCAGGCCTGTTTCATTTATCGTATGGCAGATCGTTATGATTGCATTTTTTTACGGAACAAATTTTATTGCTAGTCAGACATCGATAGAAGAACCTGAGTTTATGCGCATGATGCGCGACATGCTGAGAATGGATTCATTCGGCAGCCTTGCGCTCATGCTGGCGGCCGTTGTTGTGGCAGCCCCTTTATTTGAAGAAATTATGTTTCGCGGTTTTATGTATACCGGAATTCTTAAATCACGACTTGGAATTTTCGGAGCAATATTAATTCCTTCGATAATTTGGTCGCTAATTCACGCACAGTATGAAATCATCTGGATCGTAATGATTTTTTTTACCGGTCTTATGTTTACGCTGGCGCGTTATCAGACAGGTTCGATTTATACCGTAATTGCCATGCATGCGGTAAATAATTTTCTTTCATTTGTTGATGTAATACAAAAATAAAAAAAAGGGGGCCGATGAAAATTAGAGCTGATGAAGATCGGCAACCCCCTTCGCTTCATCAAATTTATGAATAAAAATTATTCATAAATTGTGATTCAGCTGCCCCCAACCGTTCATTTGCCGTAAAAATTTACCGAAGAATATTTGGTTATACGATTTTTCATGTTCCTGCATAATTTAATATTGTTTTTTAATTACAAAAAATGAGCCTCGAATTGTACCGGCGAGCTTGGATTTTTGTCTGGCAAACTTAAACTTTCCGTCTAATTCATTTGGCACTTTCATTCCTTCTGAAAGCTTAAATCCAACTGCACGTTTTTTAGGATTATCAATCGTATACATGACGTTGACGACAAGACCATCTTCATAAAATACGTAGGCAAATTTGATATTTTCAACTTGAAAGCGAGATGTCTCCAGTGGTTTTGACAAAAATTCAATATCACGTTCTTCTTTTAAAATTCGGGTCACATAATTATACGTTTCCTTGTTTTCGCTGATCGGGATAACGGTAAATTCATGTTTGTATTTGTTCATAAAGTAGCGGGCTTCATTGGCGCGTAAACCAGCAAGCGCTTCCTTTACAGGGGAAGTTTCCAAACCAACGGTAGACACATTTTTAAAATCAATCACCTGTGACATAATGTATATTGCGTTTTTAAAATTTTCTTGTTACCGACAAGCAGTATTTTACAAGATCTCTTACTTCGAAAAATTATACTTGTGCAAAAGTCAGATAGAAAAAGAGATATAAAAAACAGGTTGAAATTGTGTCTTAATCAGATTTCTTTACCCCGCCCTGTAGCGACTGGCTTCTAACGCGCAGGGAGGCGCTAATGCCGAGTGAAGCAGGATGCTGAAAGCGAGGCCCTGCCAGTCGCAGTGATTATATGAACGGAATATAATGAATGACGAATAAAAAAGAACTCTCTGAGCGTGATATTATCACTCAATTCATTCTGCCTGCCATTGAAAAAGCTGGCTGGTCTATTGAAAAACAAGTTCGTGAAGAGGTGTTTTTTACTGACGGGCGAATATTTGTAAAAGGGAATAAAACTGCCCGAGGGGAACGAAAAAGGGCTGACATTGTACTTTATTATAAACCCAATATTCCCATTGCGATTATTGAGGCAAAAGATAATCATCATTCTATTGGCTCAGGTATGCAGCAGGCTTTAAATTATTCAGAAATTCTTGATATTCCCGTTGCCTATAGTTGCAATGGCGATGGATTTCTGGAACATGATCGTTCTGGCGCTTCGGCACAGATTGAAAGAAATCTCACTTTTGATAATTTTCCCTCCCCAGATGAGTTGTGGGCAAAGTATAAAATATTTAAAGGTATTGCCTCGAAAGATCAAGAAGAAATTATATCACTCGATTATTACTTTGATGGTTCGGGCAGAGCGCCACGCTATTATCAAGAAATTGCCATAAACCGAACCGTTGAGGCCATTGCCAAAGATCAAAAAAGAATACTTTTGGTTATGGCGACCGGTACAGGAAAAACCTATACGGCATTTCAAATTATTTATCGTCTCTGGAAAGGCGGCATCAAAAAGAGAATTCTATTTTTAGCGGATCGCAATGCTCTGATTGATCAAGCAAAAAGAGGCGACTTTAAACATTTTAAAGACCGCATGACGGTCATTCGTAAAAAAATTATTGATAAAGCTTTTGAAATTTATCTGGCTTTGTATCAGGGGTTGACCAATTATGATGAAGATAAAGACGCGTACAAACAATTCAGCCCTGATTTTTTCGATTTAATTGTGATTGATGAATGTCATCGCGGCAGCGCAGCCGCAGATAGCGCCTGGCGAACTATTTTGGAATATTTTTCTTCCGCAACGCATATCGGATTAACTGCTACACCGAAAGAAACCAATGTTGTTTCAAATACCGAATATTTTGGTAATCCCATTTACAGTTATTCTCTCAAGCAAGGGATTGAAGATGGATTTCTTGCGCCATATAAAGTGATTCGTGTCGGTTTGAATATTGATCTTGAAGGCTGGCGGCCTGACTCAGTTATTCGTGATCGCAATGGTGACCCCGTTGAAGACCGTATTTATAATCTAAAAGATTACGACCGCAATCTCGTAATCGATGAGAGAACCAAAGCAATCGCGCGCAAAATTTCGGAGTTTTTGAAAAAGACGAATGCTTATGATAAAACTATTGTCTTCTGCGTAGACATTGAACATGCCGATAGAATGCGGCAGGCCTTGGCAAATGCTAACCCTGCCGAAGTAAAGAAATCGCATAAGTATGTGATGCGAATTACAGGCGATGATGAAATCGGCAAACGCGAACTGGATAATTTTACAAACCCCGAAGAAACCTATCCGGTTATCGCCACAACCTCGAAGCTTATGACAACAGGCGTCGATGCCCAGACCTGCAAATTGATTGTTCTGGATTCCAATATCGCTTCCATGACTGAGTTTAAACAAATCATTGGTCGAGGTACACGCATCAATGAAGAGTTCGGAAAACAATTTTTTACGATCATGGATTTTAGAAATGTTACAGACCTTTTTGCCGATCCCGATTTTGACGGCGACCCGGTTATGATCAAGGAAATTTCGATCGAGGACGACTTGACCGATGAACACATACACCCGGAGGAAGATGAAATTATCATCGACCCTGAAACAGGGGAAGAAGTCAATTTTGGGGAATCAGAAAAAGCTGATCTTGGCATACCCACTATTATTGGCGGTGGTGAAATTGAGAGTGGGCCAAAAGGTAAAGTTTACGTTGCGGGTATTGATGTTTCCATTCTCAATGAACGAGTACAGCACCTTGACGAAAACGGTAAATTGATTACTGAGAGTCTTCGTGAATATACCAAAAAAGGGATTTTACGGGAATACCGAAGTCTTGAAGATTTCTTATCAAAATGGAATCAGGCAGAAAAGAAACAATCTGTAATCCATGAGCTGGAAGCTCACGGCGTTATTCTCGAAAATCTTAAAGATGAAGTTAAAAAAGATCTCGATATCTTTGATCTAATTTGTCATGTAGCCTGGGACATGCCGGCGCTCACCCGTAGAGAAAGAGCCGATCAAGTAATGAAACGGAATTATTTTACAAAGTACGGCGAACAAGCCAAAAGAATTCTCAATGCCCTTCTGGACAAATACGCCAGCGAGGGAATTGAAAACATTGAAGAACTTTCGGTTTTAAAAGTTGATCCTTTTACGGGAATGGGTACGCCTTCTGAAATCGTCGATGTCTTTGGCGGCAAGGAAAATTATCTAAAGGCAATCAAAGAACTTGAAAATGAGATATATAAGGCGGCATAATTAAACCACGAATGGACACAAATAGACACGAATATGAAAGTCATTAGTGTTAATTGGCGGTTATTCGTGGTTTAAAAAAAATAAAATGAAAAATATTGGCAATATCATTAAAACATTACAAAATATCATGCGTAAAGATCAGGGCGTCTCGGGTGATGCCCAGAGAATTGAGCAGCTTGGCTGGATGATCACGCTGAAAATTATCGATGACAAAGATACGGAACTCGAACTGATTCAGGATAAATACAAATCGCCTATTTCTCAAAATCTCCAATGGCGAAACTGGGGTGCTGATTCTGAAGGAATGACCGGCGATGAACTCAAAGAATTTATTGATCAAAAACTTTTTCCGGGTTTAAAAAATCTTGATGTATCTACGGGAAATAAAAGGGCTTTGATTATTCGTGAAATTTTTGAAGGCACCAATAACTATATGAAAAATGGTACCATCATCCGTCAGGTGTTAAACAAGCTCAATGAAATTAACTTTAATGTTTCAGAAGACCGTCACCTTTTTGGCGATATTTACGAGACGATATTAAGAGACCTGCAAAGCGCGGGAAACTATGGAGAGTTTTATACTCCGCGAGCCATAACCGAATTCATGACCGAAATCATCAATCCGCGCCTTGGCGAGAAAGTTTTAGACCCGGCCTGTGGAACTGGTGGTTTTTTAACCAGCGCGATCGAGAATATTCGAAAACAGGATGTGAAAAATGTCGATGATTTAAAAACGCTGGAAAATACAATTCACGGCATGGAATTTAAACCGCTGCCATTTATGCTCAGCGTTACAAATTTAATTCTTCATGACATAGAAATTCCCAATGTGGATTATACCGACAGCCTTAACCGCGAATACACAAGCATCGGCCAGAAAGATAGAGTTGATGTGATTCTCGCCAATCCTCCATTTGGGGCGTCTGTAACCGATGGAGTTCAAACCAACTTTCCCTTGAATTATCGTACAACAGAAAGCGCCGATTTATTTTTATTGCTGATGATCCGGTATTTACAAGATGGCGGTCGAGCCGCAATTGTTCTGCCTGATGGTTCTCTGACGGGTGATGGCGTCAAACAGCGAATTCGCCAACACTTTTTAGAATCCTGCAACCTTCATACGATTGTCCGGCTGCCTAATTCCGTTTTTCAACCCTACGCCAGTGTAGCAACAAATCTTCTTTTTTTTACGAAAGGCGAACCCACAAAGGAAATCTGGTATTGGGAACATCGCCTTCCTGAGGGTGTTAAAGCTTACTCAAAGACAAAACCAATTCAAAAGAGCGAGTTTGAAACTCTGAAGCAATGGTGGCCAGATCGTAAGGCAAGCAACCAGGCATGGAGAGTTTCTATAAAAGAATTAGAGGAAAACGGTTTTAACCTCGATGTGAAAAATCCGCATACACCCGAAGCTCAACATACGTATTCGAGCGTAGAGTTATTATCCATGCTGCATGATTCCTTTCGTAAAAGCGATGATCTTCTGACGAAACTCAAGAAGGAACTTGCAGATGGCTAAAGTCTTTAACCACGAATTAACACAAATTGACACGAATAGAAAATCCATTGGTGTTCATTTGTGCTCATTCATGGTTTTTTTCTGGAATTTCAGGCAGTTTTATCTGACTTTTCCTCAACAGATTCTCTACGCACTGCACAGCGAATTGAGCCGGCCGCTGACGATAAACATAAAAATTATTGACAAACTATCTATATTTACCGATCTTAATTTTATATCCCCCCGGTTGCTTCGGCGGCGGGCGCAAGGCTGCCTTTGGGCGGCCTTAGCTTAATTCTTATGGCAGTGAATCCAAAATCAGACTACGAAAAACAATTTGATGCCGATACGATTGAGGCCGCATCAAGATTTATTTCCCGTATTGAAAAACAAATAATTCGAAAACAGTTTTTGCCAAATACAGCCGATAAGTTCCCGGTTGAAAAAGCGGCAGAGAGCTTTGATCATTATCTACAAACCAATGAATTTAAAAAACTGATTCAAGATAATGGAAACTGATTCGCGATCTTATCAATATCTCATTGAAAAATTTTCTTCAGAATCTTTGATTCAGAGATTTGAGTTAATTTACGGAAAAGCGAAAAAGTTTATTTCGGCAGTTGGCCTTGAGGGAATTGCTACAATCAACGAATACCTGGTGGATGAAGTAATCATAGATTATTTCGCAGATATTGCCCGTCTTAAAGATTTTCATCATATAGAAAAGACACAACCTGCCAAGGTTGCAGCCTATACCGCCTATTGGGTAAGTCGCAAGAAACCAATTCAGTTATTAAGGCAGCCAAATGATCCGGAAATTTTGAAGTTCCCTGGTTTTGCAGTAATTAATGAAATGTTCGCCTGTACATTGCTGATTAGTATGGTTTACGATACGAAAAAACCATTGCTTGTAAACTGGGGAAATTACAATACATTTCAGAAAGTTTTGAAATACCATTTGGCTTATCGCCAAACAACTGCGCAAATGCTGGAGCTTGTTTTGTATGCCCTGGATACTACTCCGGTGTATGAAAAAATAGGATAGAAAAAATACAAGTCCGGTATTCAATCAATGCAAAGAGGAGAAATTGGAAACCACGAATTAACACAAATTGACACGAATCAAAATCCAAAAAGTGTTCATTGGTGTTCATTTGTGCTCATTCGTGGTTTTTTCTGGAATTTCAGGCAGTTTTATCTGACTTTTCCTCAACAGGAAATTCTCTACGCACTGCACAGCGAATTGAGCTGGACTCATTATCGAATTTTAATGAGAGTAGAGAATTCTTCGGCGCGGGATTATTATATGAACGAGGCTGCCGGGCAGAACTGGAGTTCCCGAACTTTGGAACGAAACATCAACACTCTTTATTATGAGCGTTTGCTCTCAACACAACAAAAGCAAAGCGCGCTGGCCGAGTCGAAAACTCTGGAAAAGGCTTCGCCGGCGGAGTTTATTAAAGACCCGCTGGTTCTCGAATTTCTCGGCCTGCCAAGACCGCACGGTTATTCAGAGAGGAGATTTGAAGATGCCATCATTTCAAATCTTCAACAGTTTTTATTAAAGCTTGGCAAGGGATTCTCCTTTGTAGGCCGTCAGTATCGTATGACCACAGAAACAAAGAATTTTTTTATTGATCTTGTCTTTTATAATTTTCATTTAAAGTGTTTTATTCTCATTGATTTAAAAATCGGCGAATTGACCCATCAGGATATCGGCCAGATGGATATGTATGTGCGCCTTTTTGAAGACAGGGTAAAAGGCCAAGATGATAACCCCACGGTCGGAATTATCTTATGCACAGAAAAAGACGAGACCATTGTAAAGTACAGTGTGTTGAAAGAAGGCCAGCAGGTTTTTGCGTCTCGATACAAGACCTGGTTACCTACCGAAGAAGAACTGCGAAAGGAGTTAGAGCGGGAACGACGATTGTTTGAAGAGCGGGAGTCTGGGGATGCTTAAATACAAACATCATCCTGTCGGTCAACTTTGCTCAATAATAAAAGGTGAAACCGGCCTTGCAAGTGCGCTTCCTGGTAATTATCCTTTGGTGACAACAGGCGCTGATAGAAAGTCCTGCAAAACTTATCAATTTGATACAGAAGCGGTATGTATTCCCTTGGTTTCTTCCACTGGTCATGGTAAAAAATCATTAAATTATGTACATTACCAAAGCGGTAAATTTGCTCTTGGAACCATATTAGCGGCTTTAATACCCAGGGAGCCTCAAAAATTATCCGCAGCTTTCTTACATCGATATTTACAATTTTATAAAGATCGGAAAATTGTACCTTTAATGAAGGGGGCTGCTAATGTTTCCCTTGCCGTAAAAGATATCGCTAAAATTGAAATTCCTGTCCCACCGATAAATGAACAGAAGTCATTTATTGAATTATTTAATAAACTGAGTGACTCAAGTTACAAATTATTAAATGAATTTTCAAATCAAACAACCTACCTCTCCCAGCTTCGCCAAGCCATCTTACAAGAAGCCATCGAAGGCAAATTGACGGCAGAGTGGCGAAAGAAGAATTTAGTAAACCACGAATACACACAAATGCACACGAATAAGAAAAAAGACATTAGTGTCCATTCGAGTTCATTCGTGGTTGATGATCTTGATTTTGCCCCCGCATCAGTATTGCTTGAAAAGATCAAGGCGGAAAAGCAGAGGTTGATTGAGGAAGGGAAAATCAGGAAAGAAAAACCGCTTGCGCCGATCAAGCCGGAGGAAATTCCGTTTGAATTGCCAGAGGGGTGGATTTGGTGCAGATTACCCCAAATTTTGGATACTGGCGATTCTTTAAGACGCGGCCCTTTTGGTAGTTCAATAACAAAATCTATGTTTATACCAAAATCCCAACATTCCACAAAAGTCTATGAACAGAAGAATGCTATTTATAAAGATTATTCTATTGGTTCATATTATATCAATATAGATATACATAAAAATCTAAAATATTTCCTTACTGGTCCAGGTGACATCATTATTAGTTGTGCAGGAACTATTGGGGAAACATATATATTACCCAGTGAAGCTCCTAAAGGGATAATAAACCAAGCACTACTAAAGATACGATTGAATAATAAAATCGTATGTAATCAGTTTTTTCTTAAGGTATTTAAATCACAAACAAAAGCTCGCCTGAACAATGATGCAAGAGGCACCGCTATGAAGAATATAAGTTCCGTAGTCTATCTTAAAAACGAACTGGTATTCCCCCTGCCGCCGCTTGCCGAACAACGCGCCATTGTCGAGCGGGTTGATCGCCTTCTTTCCATGGTCGATGATCTGGAAAAACAAGTGACTGAGCGAAAAGGTCAGGCGGCAGAGTTGATGCAGACGGTTTTGAGGGAAGCGTTTGAAACCGGAAAATAGTTTGTCGCACCGGTGCGACAAAATGAAGATTTAATGTTAATACCAGAAAAAAATATCGAAATAGAGGCGAAGTTAATAAAAATTTTGCCCGGTTTCGCAGATTATTACTCTGATGCTTTTAGGTTATTGTCCATGCCTGAAATGCCAACAAAAACCCATCTTGTCAGCCATTTGTTTCGTGAGATTTTATCTGCTTTGGAGGCAATTTTAGAATCAATTTATCCCATAGATTTTATAAATAAGGGTACAAATAAGCATTTGAACAAAGTAAAACATTATAAAACCCATTTCAAAAAAAGTAATGAAAAAATGTTCGAGTACTGGTGCAAACTTGCAAGTGATGATGATTTTCAATTACACAAAAAAGCGCATAGAGATTCCCTAAATAAACCCAGATTAATAGATAAAAATTACCTTGATTTTTGCAATAACTTTAATTATCTACTGAAATTTATACTTGAAAACATTGAAATCAATTATTTACAATATGTCGAGGGGGTAAATATTTTATTAAAAATAACTGTACCCACAGGCGATGATGTTGACAAATTACGTAATAATTTCCCTAATAATGATTACTTGCGCGGATATTTTTTGGGTAGGGCATCAAAAGAATGGTTGCAGCCGTTATCGGAAAAAGATTTCTTCAAAAATCCTGCTCAACCCATTCAAACTGAAAGAGGCAATGAATACCCATTCTGGGCAGAATCATTTTATTTAAGCAGAATTGCCGCAGAGGCTCCCGAAGAAGTCTGTGAAATTATTTTAAAAATTCCACCAACAGAAAACCCGAGAATTCATTTTAATTACTTTGCTGCGGCAGAAAAAATGCCAATCGAAAATTTGATTAAAATCATGGAACATGAAAAAGCCTGGTTAAAAAATTCAACTGATTTTCTTTATCTTGATCCTTCCATAGGGAAAATTATCAATCGACTGCTCCTCGAAAATCATGCAGCATTGGCGCTGGAATGTCTGGGGTATATCCTTGATTTCATTAAAATTAAAAAAGATAAAAATTCTGAATACTCATTTAATAAGACAGGCGCCAAATTAAATAGTTGGGATTACCAGGAACTTATAAAGCAAGTTACTGAAAATGCAATGGCATCCGATGGTTTGGGATTTTTAAATCTTTTTATAAAACTCTTAAATCAATATTTGAACCTTGACATGAATAAAGGCGTAAAACCATACGACAATACATACATTTCAAGACAGGATATTGATCATAGCCGGTTTGGGCATGGCGATATCCTTGATATTTTAATTGATGCAATAATCAATACTTCAATAAAAATCATTGGCAGTGATTCGGGAAAATTTACTACGATTTACGAACTTCTTGTTCAACAAGATTGGAATGTATTTCGCCGCATTGCTTATTATTTGATAGAAAAAATCCAGCAAACGGAAATGGCCAGAATGGTATTAACCGAAAATACTCTGGAAAAATTAACCAACCCCGGTACATGGAATGAAATTGCAAGATTGTTGAAGCAATTTTTCGGTGAATTTTCAGAGAATGATCAACACGAAATTCTAAATGTTATTGAAAATTATCATGATACTGCCTGGATGCAGGATGAAAATGGCAATTTCAAAGAAGCCTGGGATGGTAGAAAATTTGATAAAGCGTACGAAACCAGATACCTTGAAACATGGCGTTTAAATAAACTCTCTATTGTTAAAGATCACCTTGAAGGCGAATGGGAAAAAAAATATAAATCTCTGGAGAGCAAATATGGCAAACCAGAACATCCCGAATACAGCAGTTATATTGGCGAAGCTACGCTTGGTCCGACGAGCCCTATCGGCACACAGGAGTTTGGCGAGAAATCAATTGAAGAACAGATCAAATGCTTAATGGATTTTCAACCTGATATGAAAGTTGAAAGGGATTTAAGTTGGGCATATGAAGGTCTGGCCCGGACTTTACAGAATTCAGTTGTTCAAAAACCGGAAAGATACAATGAATATATTGCACAATTCTCAGTAGTTCCTCTGCCTTACATCAAGAATATATTTCAAGCTTATAGCGAACTTTCGCGCAATGGGGTTCATTTCAAATGGCAATCGTTAATCGAATTGATTAAAAATACCATTACCCGGTTAAAAGAAAATACAACAGAGGCCAATGATAGCGTTGAAAGCGCGTTGATGAGTTTGCTTCAAAACGGTTTAAAATCCAATAGCATTGAATTTTCTAATCAATTTAAAGAAATAATTTGGGAATCCATTGATCATTGCCTGCAATCGAAATCACCAGATGCAAATGAAGAAATTAAAAATTATACAGAAATTCAATCGTATGATGTTTATGGCACAGCTATAAATCGAGTGCGACCCCAGGCAGTTGAAAATCTGATTTACTTTTGTTCATGGTATGCGCCTCATGATATACCGTTTACAATAAGCAGCCAAAATGAAATATCTGCCTGGTTTGATACTTTGCTTGATTCTGATAAAGAAAAATCACCGGCTGTACGATCCATGTTTGGGGCGAATATTCATCGACTGTATAATTTGGATGCTGATTGGTTGCGGAAAAATATCGACTTGATTTTTCCTTTAGAAGAGAATAAAGACCTTCTATGGCAGAGCGCCTGGTATACTTTTGTTGCCTTTCAAAATCCGCATAAAAAGGTTTATGAAGTATTAGAACTGGGGAAACATTATGAAAAGGCGTTGAATCAACTTATCACTGACGCTATTCGTACATCTGGCCCTGCAAATCCCCGGGATCGGATAATTGAGCATATATTACAACTATATTGGTATGAAATGAATACAGACCTTGTTATTGAGTTTTACGGCGATGCAAAAGATGAATACAAAGAACATGCCATGCAATACATTGGGCAGGTATTACCTGAAAAAAAATCTGAAGAAAATAAAGTACCGGAGAGCATTTTAAAGAAAATCAAAGATCTTATTGAAGAACGATCAAAAGTGGCCTGTAAAGAAGAATTTCAAAATTTCTGGTGGATCATAAAAAGTGGGCAATTTGAATTTGATTTCATTATTGAAATACTGTTAAATATTTCTCAACGAAGCTCAAGGTTTACCATGTTTCATGAAATTGTTCAATTTCTTGAACAAAACCTTGCTGAAAATACGCAGGATAAAATTCTCGCATTTCTGGAAAATATGTTAGATAAAAATGACAAGGGATTGGGGTTAGGTTATCAGGATGCAAATCTGAAATCTTTATTATCAAAAGTCATAAAAAGCCAAAATACAAATATTGCCGAAAAAGCCGAGGATATCGTTCACAAGATTGGTTCTCTGGGCTACTTTGAGTATGAAGCTTTGCTTGAAGTAAAAAGCAATTGATGATTCTGATCTGCGATAAACACTTTCGAGATTTAAAAGCAATTCGTCGCCGACTCCACCCTCGCTTGCACTGAGCACTCGTGCTGAGCTTGTCGAAGCATGTCGAAGTGTGGCTTCGGCGGCGTAAGGGCGGGGTAAATAAATGGATAGTCCTCCTATTTTCTCTCTGCCCATCTCACAGCAGCGGGCAAAAGTTCGGCGTCACGCGGCGTCTCGGCGTTTGCAATGCTATAATCAGGTTAGTAGATTTACAGTAAAGACAATTTATCTGCTTTAGTACTTTGCCTGATTGTTCGACCACATTTTTAGATGGTCTTCATTTAACCGCAAGGACGGGAGTCCACCTTCGGTAATGCACAAGGTTTGGAGCTTTGTATGTGCTAGCCTTGCTGATTCAGATCACATAAAATAATCAGTTATGCGCAAATACTATGTGCAGAAAGTTTGTTTTTTATCAAGCTCGCCCATTCTATATGTAACAGGGGCTCGCAAAAAATAAATTGATATACGATATGACAATTAATTTTGTAAAGTTCTTTTATGCGTGATAATCATGATGGTTTACCGGAACTACTAAATGCGTATAAAGAAGAGAACGATTTTTTCGGGACAGTTGCAATTACTATAAATGGTTCTTCGAGTTAACAGATTTTGAATCTGCAAAACATTTAAAGGAAATTGCAGGGAATTGATTTCGAGAAAGCAATACTTGAACATATCGTAAAATATGAACCTTCAATTAATCATCTGATCCATAATCTTGCCCTAATTAGCAGGGAATTTACGGGTGCTGGGAGATTCAAAAAATTGTATTCTACGATTCGGCTGCTTGCTTACAGTTTTAAATATTCATAAGAAAAAATAACATTAACGGCTATTTGGTTTATAGTGCGGTCTATTTTTGGCATTCATATAAAATAGATGTATATTGTATTTCACAAGGAAGGCTTATGAATGTAGGTGTGCCAAAAGAAAGAAATAAAAATGAAACACGGGTTGCTTTAACGCCGGAATCTGCAAAACGGTTGATAGAAAAAGGTTTTAAAGTTTTTATTGAAAAGGGCGCCGGAGATGCAGCTTTTTGCACTGATACTGAATATAAAACAGCCGGGGCAGCGATTGTTTCAGATTATAAAAAACTTTGTGAGCTTTCGGATATCATCGTTAAGGTTAAATCGCCTGAAACGTATAAAGGAAAAAGTGAAATCAGTTATCTTAAATCGGGAGCTTTTTTAATTTGCCTGCAAGACCCGATCAATCAGCCTAAAAAAATTACAGAATACAATAAGAAAAAAATTGTATCGCTGGCATTGGAGTTTATTCCTCGTTCAACGCTGGCTCAATCGATGGATGTTCTTAGTTCGATGGCTTCATTGGCCGGTTACAAGGCTGTACTTATTGGCGCAGAATCGATTCCTAAAATCATGCCCATGATGATGACTGCCGCCGGAACAATTTCTGCGGCCAAGGTTTTAGTAATAGGAGCAGGCGTTGCCGGTTTACAGGCCATCGCTACGTCTAAAAGACTCGGCGCAACCGTTGATGCTTTTGACACACGGCCTCAGGTAAAAGAAGAAGTCATGAGCCTTGGAGCAAAATTTATTGATCTTCCTTTGACTGCCGAAATGCAAGACGAGCAGGGTTATGCGAAACTAGCAAGTCCGGAATTTATAAAACTGGAAATGGAGCTGATTGACAAATACATAAGTAAAGCAGATATTTGTATTACTACCGCGCTTGTCTTTGGACGAAAAGCTCCCGTATTGATTAAAGATTATATGGTAAAAAATATGAGACCTGGTTCAATCATTGTTGATCTTGCCGCTGAAGCCGGCGGAAATTGTGAACTCACCAAGCCAGGAAAAATTGTCGATGTAAACGGCGTAAAAATTTATGGAATTGAAAATCTTCCCGCGCAGTTGCCATACGTTGCCAGTCGTTTATTTTCTAAAAATGTAGAAAATCTTTTACTACACATTGTTAGAGATGGTAAAATTAACCTCGACGATAAAGACGATGCTATTTTACAGCGAATTTTATTAACTCGAGACGGCGCACTGGTTTCAGAGATTGTAAAATCCGTTATGAAAAAATAAGGAGTTTATATGGACATTGTACAAATCATGATGGTGTTATATGTTTTCATTTTAGCTGTTTTTGTCGGCTTTGAATTGATTGCTAAAGTTCCGCCTACGCTGCATACGCCCCTGATGTCGGGTTCTAATGCAATTTCGGGGATCACAATTTTAGGCGCGATTATCGTGGCCGGTAAATACAGCAATTGGTCCCACTGGACGGGTATTCTTGGCTTTTTTGCCGTTTTGTTTGCCGCTTTAAACGTTTACGGCGGTTATCTGGTTACCGATAGAATGCTGCAAATGTTTAAAACCAAAAAAGAAAAAAATAAAGAGAATTAAATATGAATGTAATGTCTATACTATCTGCGGACTGGCTAAGAGAGTCTATCTACATAATTTGTGTGATGCTCTTTATTTTTGGTTTAAAAATGTTGAGTAACCCCCGCACGGCTAGAAAGGGCAATTTGCTTTCTGCTTCAGCGATGATTTTTGCCATTATTATAACCATTTTTGAAAAGAATATTCAGGGGTATCAAATCATCATGGTCGCCAATATTGTTGCTTTGACGACTGGATACTTTATGGCCAAGAAAGTTCCCATGACGGCCATGCCTGAAATGGTGGCTATTTTTAACGGGTTCGGCGGAATCGCTTCGGCGCTTGTAGCTGTTTCTGAATATTATGAGCGTACAGGAAAACTTGATGATCTTCAACTTTCAAGCGTTACTATTGCAGAACAGGTTGTTCAAACCACAGGAAGTATTCCCGGTTTTCATGGTAATATCATTGTATTTATCACATTGTTTTTATCTATATTAATTGGCATGGTTACCTTTTCAGGAAGTTTTATTGCCTTTGGCAAACTTGCCGAATGGATCAGTGGAAAACCTGTCAAATACTTTATGCAGCATTATCTTAATTTACTGATGTTTGTTGCTACTCTTGTTATTGCGGTTCTAATGTTTTTAGAACCTGCCAATGCAAATTATTTTTGGTACATTGCAGGTATTGCTTTTGTTCTTGGCATTACGCTCACCATACCGATTGGCGGGGCCGATATGCCCGTTGTAATTTCACTTTTGAACTCCTATTCGGGGATTGCGGTAGCCATGACGGGTTTTGTGCTTTCAAATAATCTGTTGATCATTGCCGGCTCGCTTGTTGGCGCATCGGGAATTATTTTAACCCAGATCATGTGTAAGGCCATGAATCGATCTTTAGTAAATGTAATTTTTGGAGGTCTGGGCGGAGACGTTGCTGCAGGTGACGGTGAAGCGGGTCATGTTGGTAATTTCAAAAGCATGGGAGCTGAAGAAGCTGGAATGATTCTTGATATGGCAGAAACTGTCATTATTATACCTGGTTATGGAATGGCCGTATCCCAGGCACAGCATGCCGTTAAAGAATTGGCAAAATTACTCGAGAAAAGAGGAGTTGATGTTAAATTCGCCATTCATCCGGTGGCAGGCCGAATGCCCGGTCACATGAATGTATTGTTGGCTGAAGCCGGAATTGATTATGATAAACTATATGACATGGAAATTAACCGCCAATTTTCAAATACAGATATTTCTATAGTCATTGGCGCAAACGATGTGGTAAATCCAGCGGCAAAAACCAATCCTTCCAGCCCAATTTATGGTATGCCCGTACTGAATGTTGAGGAATCAAGGCAGGTACTGGTTTTAAAGAGATCGATGAAACCCGGGTTTGCAGGTATTGAAAACGATTTATTTTATAAAGAAAATACAACCATGGTATTTGGCGATGCTAAAAAGACAATTGAGGCAATAACCCGCAGTCTTGAAGAAATGGGAGCAAAATAATTTTTAAAATAATTAAGAGCGCATCTCGAAATCCATGGTACGCCAAGAAGCGTTTGTCTTCCCGGTGGGTGAAAGACCCACAAAGCCAGTGCTCATGCTGGCTTAAGCAGTTCCGGGATATAAGGCGGTAACAAATTATATCGAGTCTGGAATAAGCGAAGAATGTGAGCCGTAATGAAAATGAACCCTATTG
>JAOUFY010000054.1 GCA_029857955.1 Spirochaetia bacterium | reverse complement strand
CAGAAGAGAAGACTGAAAATTGATTTATGGATGGATCGTAAAAACTGTTGATTTAAACCGTAGTTCAGTATGCCAAAAATAAAACAATCGACAAATCTTAAAACTGGTTACACAACGGGAACATGTGCAGCTGCGGCGGCAAAAAGCGCCATGATTTGTTTAATCAGCGGCGCAACAAACCTTTTGAGTATTACGGTAAATTTGCCGCGAAGCGGTCATTATGGCGATACGGCAACGATTGCGGTTTATAAGTGTGGTACAAGCGATGATCGTGTTCAGGGGTTTTCTGAAATTATAAAAGATGCCGGCGATGACCCTGATGTTACCAATGGCGCCGTTATCCGGGCAGATGTATATTGGAATGAGGCTAAAAATCCGGCGCAGAAAGTTGAAATTTATGGAGGAACCGGAGTTGGCGTTGTCACCAGAACAGGTCTGCCGGTCGCTGTTGGAAAATCAGCCATTAACCCTGTTCCCTGCAAAATGATTTTAAATGAGGTAAGCGAAGTTTTACAGACATACAATATCGATCGTTGTGTAAAAGTGATGATTTCGGTTCCCGATGGAGAGAAAATCGCAAAACTCACCATGAATGAGCGGTTAGGCATCATTGGCGGTATATCAATACTCGGTACAAGGGGAGTGGTTATTCCGTTTTCAAATTCTGCCTACCGCGCTTCACTTGCCGTTACCATCAAGGCTGCTGCCGAAAACGGGCTTCGACACGTTGCATTGACAACAGGCGGTCGAAGCGAAAAGTACGCAATGGGAATTTATCCTGAACTTGATCCAATGGGGTTTATTGAAGCCGGAGAGTTTATCGGATTTTCGCTAAAAAAATGCCAGTCGTATCAAATACAAAAAGTGACCATTTCTGGAATGATCGGTAAATTATCGAAAGTCGCATCCGGTGTTCTTATGGTACATTCGTCAAAATCTTCGATTGATTTTCAGTTTCTTGCCGGTATTGCCGTTAAAGCCGGCGCAAAAACAGAGCTGGCCGAAAAAATTAAATCTGCAAATACAGCCGGCGAAGTTGCAGAGTGGATGATTACAGAAGGAGTTACTGGCTTTTTCGATATACTGACCGGACTTTGCTGTAAAGTTTGTTCAGAAAAAGTTCAGGGTCAGATGGAAATAGAAACACTGCTTTTTAATATGGACGGCCAACTGCTTGGCAGAAATTTTATACCCGCAAAATAAAACTGGAAAAATTTAAATATTTAAACAACAAAATGAAAAATAACAATAAAAAAATAAATATAAAAATCATTGGAATTGACGAAGCCGGTAAAAATTACCTGTCGCCGAATGTAATCGATATGATATACAAGTCTTCAGTAATGATGGGCGCAGAAAGACTTTTGGCGAATTTCCCTGATTACAAAGGAAAACTTCTTGCTATAAAAAATACAGTCAGTCATAAACTAGCCGACATGGTTGAAGCTTTAAAAAGTGAAAATCAAGACGCTGTTGTTCTTGCTTCCGGCGATCCTCTTTTTTTTGGAATCGGCGGTTATTTGCGGCTAAAATTTTCAGAACAAAATTACAATATTGAAATTTTCCCGTCGGTGAGTTCCCTGCAGTTGGCCTTTTCAAAAATCGCAGCCTCATGGCAGGACGCCTGCAGCATCAGTCTTCATGGCAGAAAAATTCAAGGTCTGGCCCAGAAAATTGTGCGGCAGAAAAAGGTTTTTATTTTAACCGACCCTGAAAACCATCCTGGAAAAATTGCAGAATATATGCGAGAGTACAACCTGACAAATTACCGCGCATTTGTCGCGGAAAATCTTGGAATGGATAATGAAAAAACTGCGTGGTACTCAATCGAAGATTTGGTGCAAAAAAGTTCAAAGGATTTTTCAGATTTAAATGTCATTATTTTAATTCAAAACGACGGCAAGGAAGAAAAATTATTTACCCTGGGAATTGCCGACCATGAATTTTCGTTTCCTGAAAAACCAGACGGGTTGATCACTAAAAAAGAAATACGCGTGCTTGCTCTTGGCGCCATGAATTTACAAAAAAACAGTGTCGTTTGGGATATTGGAAGTTGTACCGGCTCGATTGCCATTGAAGCTGCCAGAATCGCGTATGAAGGTCAGGTTTACGCCGTAGAAAAAAATCCTGAACATTTGGCGCATTGCTATAAAAATTCCAGAAAATTTCACGCCGATGTTTACATGATTGAAAAAGACGCACCCGATGGTCTTGAAGAATTAGATGACCCCGATTCAGTTTTTATCGGCGGTTCCGGAGGTCATCTTCGCGAAATTCTGGAGGTGTGTTCGCGAAAGCTCCGCCCAAACGGACGAATTGTTGTAAATGCCGCCACACTTGAAACCCTTCAAGATGCCATTTCTCATTTTAAAAAACTGGGTTTTCAGGCGGAGATTTCAATGACGCAAATTTCACGAAGCCGTCCTGTTGGGGATTTAACCAGGTTTCAGTCTTTAAATCCGGTATTTATTTTGACGGCATGTCGAGACAACCATTTTTAGTTTTGTTGTTCATATTATAATTATAAACAAGGTTGGTTTTTCGTTGGGCCCTGCAATCGGCACACGCAGCAAAATCCAGTTTTGCCGGCAGTCTAAAGATTTAAATTTAAGCCAGTACTTTGCGACATTGCGGTGAGTTTTTTAGATTGCCCTGAACGATAACTTTAAGGAATAAACATGACTAAATACGGAATATTATATGGAATCGGCGCAGGTCCAGGAGATCCGGAGCTGATCACTTTAAAAGGTCACCGAATTTTAGAACAAACCCATGTGATTGCTTTTCCGGAAGCAACTGCCGGCGCGGGAAGTTATGCGGGTTCCATTGTTGAAAAACTCGTCGATGCATCTCAAAAGCTGATGCTGCCGCTTGTGTTTCCCATGACAAAAGATAAAGCAATTTTAGAAGAAAAATGGAATGTTGCTGTTGACGCTATTATAAAACCTCTTGAGGCCGGTAAAAATGTTGCCTTTGTTTCAGAGGGCGATCCCTTGTTTTTCAGTACTTTTATTCATCTGATGGAATTGATTAAACTTCAAAACCCAAATATACAAATAGAAATTATTCCCGGAATTTCATCCATGCATGGGGCAGCCGCATCGCTTGGCTGGGGGCTGGCCATTGGCGATCAAAAGGTCGCCGTAATTCCGGCAACATCGGATATGGAAGAAATGTCAGAAGAACTTGACCGGCACGATACCGTTGTATTTTACAAAGTCGCCAAGGTTGCAGCTTTGATAGTAGAATTGTTACGAAAAAAAAATCTAATCGATAAATCAGCCATTGTTTCCAAAGCAACGTCCTCTGACGAAAATATTTATCTTGATCTAAATGACTTACCCGAGCGAATTCCTTATTTGTCTTTAATGATCGTTCGAAAACAAGAAATGTAAAATGAAAACACTCAACTGGAAACCAAACACCATTTATTTTATCGGGGCAGGACCTGGCGATCCTGAATTGATCACGGTTAAGGGCGCAAGGTTTGTTCGCGAAGCCGATTTAATAATTTATGCAGATTCTCTTGTCAGCGATGAATTGCTGAAAGAAACCCGAGAAGGCGCTGAAATTTTAAAAAGCTCCGGTATGACTCTGGAAGAAGTGATTGATCGGCTTGAAAATGGAATTAAAAATGGTAAAAAAGTCGTTCGCCTGCATACCGGCGACCCTTCTATATTTGGCGCCATATACGAGCAAATTTATCTGTTGCGAAACCTCGGAATTGACTCCGAAGTTATTCCCGGTGTCAGTTCTGTTTTTGCCGCAGCCGCTGCTGTACAGTCTGAGCTTACCATACCCGAACTTTCACAAACTGTGATATTAACCCGTACAGAGGGAAGAACCCCTGTTCCTGAAAAAGAATCTCTAAAAAGTCTGGCGGCTCATCATTGCACTCTGGCTATCTACTTAAGCGCAACGCTTGCCGAGAAAGTTTCCTCTGAATTGTTGTCTGCCGGCTGGAAAAAAGAAACGCCTGTGGTCATCGTTTACAAGGCTTCATGGCCTGATCAAAAAATCATTCGCACAACGGTTGAAAATCTGGCAAAAGCTCTTGCTGAAAATAATATTAAATCTCAAACGATGATTTTAGCCGGCCCGGCGCTTGATGCCATGAACGAAGAAAGCTTTCGCCGCTCTAAACTATACGATGGAGATTTTGCGCATCAATTTAGAAAAAAGGTAAAAAATAAACAAGATTAAAGGATTTTATATTGAGTGAAGATTATAAAAAAACTTCGTATGCGCTAATTGCGATTACCCGTCATGGATGCAAAACGGCTCTGGAAATTTATCAAAAAATTCATTCAGAGGTATTTCCTGTTGATATATTTTTTCCCGAAAAATTTAAAAGCGACTTTGAAGAAAATACCTTTGATCATGTTGTCGTACGATTTTATTCGGGAAAAGTAAAAGATCTTCTGGAGCTGATTTTTAAAAGCTATGAAGGAATCATCGGTATTATTAGTCTTGGCGCTTTAATTCGTTTAATGTCGCCCTTGCTGGGCGATAAAAAAACAGATCCGGCTGTAGTTGTCATTGACGAAAAAGCTGAATATGTTATCAGCGTTTTATCAGGACATATTGGCGGAGGAAATGAACTTGCTCGCGTTATTGCAAAAAATATCGGAGCAAGGCCTGTCATAACCACATCGTCAGATGTTCAAAAAACTCTTTCTGTTGATTTACTCGGTAAAGCATTTAACTGGGTGATGGAATCTTTTGAACACCTGACTGAAATTAGCGCTGCCGTTGTAAATGATGAACCTGTCGCTATCGTTCAAGAATCAGGAGAACCCGGGTGGTGGATATATGAAGGTTCTTTGCCTGCCAATTTAAAAGTATATACCGAATTGAACAAGGCGCTGGAGACGAATATTGAATATATTATATTGATATCTCATCGTGAATTAGAAGATACAGTAGAATATAAGAAATTAAAAAAGAAAAAATTTATTATTTTTCGACCTAAAGTTATTGGAATTGGAATAGGCTGTAACCGCAACACAACTGAAGCCGAAATTGAAAATGTAGTATTTGAAACACTTCGAGAGTTAAAGTTTAATATTAAAAGTGTTCGAGGTTTGGCCAGTATTGATTTAAAAAGCAATGAGGCCGGCTTGATTTCATTTTGTAATAACATGAAGTGGCCGATTGTTTTTTATAATGCCCGGGAACTAAACACCGTTACGATTGAAAACCGCTCAGATACTGTCTTTAAGCACACAGGCGCCTATGGGGTAAGCGAACCGGCCGCAAAAATGTATACGAAAAATGAAAATCTTGTTCTTGTTAAAAAAATATCAGGTAATGTTACAATTTCGGTTGGAGTGCTTCGTTTTTAACCAAGGCTTTTATTTAACAAGGAATTTTATCCATCATTATTTTTACCTTTCTATCCTTTTTTCCTTTCCTGCAGCATAGATCCCGATAATTGATCAGTGCCAGCTTTAGCCGAAACATCCGTTATTGAAGTTGACAGTCGATTAAATCGTTTGTCAAAGGCTTATGAATGTATTATCTTTAAAAGATAATTTAAAGGATATTTATGAATTCTGTAGAAGTATTCCCCTGGAATAAAAATCTTGAAACAGGCTTGCCAACCATTGATGAACAACACAAAAGTCTTGTTCAGCTTTTAAACAAGTTGGCATATCATGTGGCTTTTCAATCGGATGTGCCGACGCTGGATCATGTTTTTAATGAATTGTCAGAATATGCAATTTATCATTTTCACGAAGAAGAAAGTATATGGGAGGAGTTTCTCCGCAACGACGAATGGGAAGTGGGTCATAAAAAAACTCATGGCAGTTTTATCTCTGAGATCATGGCGATGAAAAGCAGAGAAAAGTCAGAGCCTTTAAACAAGGTTCTTGAAGATATCGTTGCTTTTCTTACTCATTGGCTGGCTTTTCACATTTTAGATAAAGACAAGCAAATGGCAAAAGTTGCCATCAATGTAAAATCCGGCATGTCCCTTAAAAAAGCAAAAAACCTTGCAAACAAAGAATTGTCTGGAACAATGAAAGTTCTGATTGAATCCATATTGCTTATGTACGACACCCTTACTGCTCGTACATTGCAGCTTTTAAAAGAAACCATTGAGAGACAAAAGGCCGAAGCAAAACTGCGGCTTGCCGCCGATGCTGTAGAACATACTTTGGAAGCAATCTGCATAACCGATACAAATTCAAATATCATTGAAGTAAACCCGGCATTTTATGATACCACAACATTACTGGCCTCTGAAGTTGTCGGTAAAAATGTTAAAGAAATTAAAACAGGATTACAAGATGAAGAATTATCTTCAGAAATATGGACGGCTCTCAATGAGAAAGGTCACTGGAGCGGAGAAGTCTGGAGTCGCAAAAAAAATGGAGAAATCGATACAGAGTGGTTAACTCTTTCAACAATTAAAAATGAATTCGGAGAAATCAGTAACTATGTAGGTATTTTTTCAAATATTTCCAGTTTAATTCAGCAACGAAGTAAATTGGAGTTAAGCGCCAACTATGACGCCCTGACAGGTTTGCCCAACAGGCTTTTAATGGCAGATCGTTTGGCGATGGCCATTTCTAACGCAGACAGAACCCATTGTTTTCTTGCCGTTTGTTATCTGGATCTTGATGGATTTAAGAAAGTAAATGACAGTCTGGGGCATGCAACGGGCGATCACCTCTTATGGGAAATTGCCCAGCGATTTGCAAAAATAAAACGGGGAAATGATACGGTAGCTCGACTTGCCGGCGATGAATTTATTATTTTATTGGGCGATCTGGAAAAACCAGCCAATTGTATTCCTGTTCTTGAACGAATTTTAGAAGAAGTAAAACGCCCTGTTTTTTACAAGACAAATATTGCCCATGTCACTGCAAGTATTGGGGTTACTATTTATCCGCAAAATTCAACTGATCCTGAAGATTTGCTGCATCAGGCTGACGAAGCAATGTATCTTGCCAAAAAATCAGGCAAGTGTCAATATACTTTTTATAAACCGAGTGTTCAAATTCAATAGTTTTTTATTTTCAATTTGAAGTGAAAATTTTTACAGGATATTATGAATGTAATTACAATTTCAATTGGCGCTTTTTTATGTACTTATGCAATGGTGGTTTTGGTTCTTCGCTTAAAAGAAAAAAATCATTTATTTAGAAAACTGGATGCGATGAAAAAATTTTGGGGGCAAAAGCTTGGTTCGGGCATTCATTATTTTGGCTATGTCGTTCTTCCTTTTGTGTTTGGAATTATCTGTATTGTACAGGGAATAAAAGGCGTTAATATATTTTCCGTATTTAACCTTTTATGAATGTAGAGAACCATGCTTTACTTTTAGCAATTAATAAATTGGTCGTGAAGATTTAATTTTGTTATAATACCATGATGAGCGAATTTAACGTTGGCGTTGATCAGGTTATGGAAGTTATTTCCGAGGTGATTGATCCGGATATCAGAATCAGTATTGTCGATCTGGGATTGATCTATAGGGTGAATATTATTCCTGAAAGAGCGCTGATCGAAGTGGACATGACGTTAACATCGATGGCATGCCCCATTGGACCTCAATTGATGGCTCAAGTTAAAGAAAAATGTGAGGCGATCGAAGGTATTAAGGATGTTGTTGTAAATATCGTATTTGATCCGCCGTGGAATCCCAGAATTCATGCAACTGAAGATGGTAAAATGGAACTGGGAATTATTGACTAAATTATTTTTCTTCAACCGACATTTGTAAAATGGTAATATCATCGTTTATGTCCAGTTTAGATTTAAACGATTTAATGATATCAGTGAGATAATTAAATATATCCGATGATTTTGTTGTATTTGCCAGAAATTCCCTAACTATGGCTGTTATGCCGTCATGCTCAGAGTCATCTTTGTTTACAAAGATATCGTATAAGCCATCGGTAAAAAACAGCATGACATCGCCATTTTTTAATTCAAACTTGTTTTCTGTATAGATGGAGTTTTTATCGATTCCGACCAGCGCACCATTTGATTCCAATCTGGTTACTTCGCCGTTACGAATAAATAACGGATAGGGATGCCCCGCATTGGTGATGCAAAAATCGCGGGTATTACCGTCAATAAGCCCATAGATTCCGCTAAAAAAATAAAATTCTCCGGTTTCTGAAAAATCTCGAAACGCATATTTATTGATTTGCTGCATAAGGGCGGCTGAACTGTTGATGCCTTGATTTACTTCAGTTCCCATAATATTTAGATACGAATGTATGAGTGATGAATACAACGCTGCGGGCAGTCCGTGTCCGCGCCCATCGCCGAGGAATACGCTGGAATAACGACGGCTTACCGGTTTTATATTTACAATATCGCCCGATAAAACTCCGCTTGGCATAAACAAACGTTTAAAGTGATATTTAAAAAATCTTCCCTCGATCATGTCCATTATATAATTGTTGATGTTTCTTTGAATTCTTCCAGCGATTTCGTATTCGGAGTTTAATTTATGACTTATACGGCTTTGGTGCAGTAGAATAGTTCCAGAAACAGGATAAATCGTCACAAGTTTTTTTTTGGTATTTAACAGCCGATCGATTTGCATATAAAATTCAACACCAGAATCTTCAAAAATTTTTAGTATATATTTGTTTTGAATCATCTCTGCGTTAAATTTTATTTTTAACCATCGAAGAAAAATTTTTGATTTTGTCTGCAAATAGTTTTTTTCAATAATCAGGTACACCCACTTTTTTCCGGTTACCTGTTCGTAGCTTATTTCCAATAACTTTAGGAGTTTGTCGTTGATGAATTCAAGTTCAAGATCATTTGAAATGACGCAATACCCAATGGGTGAATTGTGAAGTATTTCAAGATAAAGATTGTCATTCATGAAGTACCTTTTCAGGCTTGCAATGACCGCCAAGTATCATTTTTTTAATTTCCTGGGTTTTATGAATTAAATAAGTCTGTAAATCTTCTGAAGTTTTGTTCAAATGAAGTTCCCACAGGTATTCGCCTGCTGCGGCATTGATGGCGACCATTTCAGCGCCGGATTCATGTGAGCCTGAAAGGATTTTCAACCCAAGTTCGTATGCCTCATCGCCATTTTTTACTGTAAGTTCTGAAAGCTCGTTAATTTTAAACTTAAAATTTACCGGATCAATGGTGTCGTATTTAAAACTTCCGCTATGATACAGGCAATAATTTGTTTTAGCTTTCGGGCTGATTTCATCGAGACCATCAGAGGAATGTACAACCAGAAAAGTTTTTGTACCCAATTGCTCAAGAGCTTCGGCCATGATTTTTATGTAGTCATGACTAAAAACGCCCATCATATGAATTTTCGCATGAGCCGGATTTGAAAGAGGACCGAGAACATTAAACACGGTTCGAATTCCAATTTCTTTTCTAACCGGACCTGCAAATTTCATGGCAGGATGAAAAGACGGCGCGAAAAAAAATCCAAAGTTTTTATTTTTTATACGATTAACGATCGACTCTGGAGTTGCATTTAATGGGTACCCTGCGCGTTCAAGAAAATCGGCTGAACCGCTGCTCGAAGAGACTGATCGATTGCCATGCTTGGCGACGCGAATTTCCCGTGATGCTAAAACAATGGCGCTTAAAGTTGAAATGTTAACAAGGTTTGATTTATCGCCTCCGGTTCCACAGGTATCAAGTAATGGTTCTGGCAGCGATAAACTTGTAAGTGAAACCGCTTTTTCTCGCATAACTAAAGCAAAGGTGCTGATCTCAAGCGAGGTTTCACCTTTAACTCGCATGGCTACAAGCCATGCAGCAATTTGTGCCGGCGTTAAGTTTCCGCTCATGGTTTCGTTCATTAGCCAGAGCGCTTCGTCTGCATTTAAATTTGTTTTATTGATTATTTTTTCAAGGGCGCCAGAAAACGTTTGTGACATACGGCAAAATTTATGCTGCGATAACTTCGTCAAGAAGGTTTATAAAATGACTTTAAAAGCGCATTTCCAGGCAAGAAATGATGAAGATGAGCAACATATTTTGTAAATCCTTCTCATTGTGATCTGGCTTTTACTTAAGCAACCCTGATTTAATCGAGTTTTTCGTTAAGAACTTTTTCTGCCTGGGCTTTTCTGTAGGCGATGAGCTTTGTTGTTAACGACGGATCTTTTATCGACAGTATTTGAATGGCAAAAAGAGCTGCGTTTATTGCGCCCGGTTTGCCTATTCCCATAACAGCGACAGGTATGCCCGGCGGCATTTGTACCATGGACAAAAGCGCATCCATTCCCTGCAATGAACCGGCATCCATCGGCACTCCAATTACAGGCATCAAGCTATGCGATGCAACAACTCCGCCTAGATGAGCTGCCAGACCGGCCGCAGCGATGATCACGTCGCACTCTCTTTGTTTTAATTCATCAAGCCATGTCATCAATTCATTGGGTGTTCGATGAGCTGACAGTACACGATGTTCTGATTTAATGTTAAATTCCTTTAATAACAAGGCGCAATTTTTCATGGTTTCCCAGTCTGATTTGCTGCCCATAACGATGGCGACATTGATTTTATTTTCTGACATAAGAAACACTGTTTTTGTGAAATATTACGTCAATCGGTTTTACACATCATTGCTATTCGCACGGCAAATTCAAAAGCAGCCGTTTTCGATATCGTTGGCGAATAACCGAAATTTTTAGAGGCTCTCCGTTTAACCGCAAAGACGGAAGTCCACCTTCGGTAACGCGCAAAGCTTGGAGCTTTGTATGTGCTCGCCTTGCTGATTCAGACCATCTAAAAACGTCAAGTGTACCCGCAAGCGTTAAAAGAAAAACCGCATATACAAACTGTCATAAAAATATATAAGTGTACTAATATACTTAAAATGCCCGCCTTGTGACGCCCGCCGTCGTGGCTGGTGTGAATTTATGCCGATTATGGAATTTGGGTGGCCAATAGACAATATGGACAAAAAAGAAAACAAAATAGAGAACATTACAGAAAACATAACGACAAACAACAAACCGTCGAACCAGAATCTCGAAGTGCTAAAAAAACACTTTTCGCATTGCTTTGATAAATCGGGAAACTTCGATTTTGAAAAGTTTAAACAAGAGCTCTCAGAAAACGAGATCGATTTTTACAAAGAGAGCTACGGTCTTGATTGGCTGGGTAAATCCTATGCCCGTATTCTCGCAACCGATGAGGTCACCACCTTGTTGAAAGAAGACGAAAAGTTTAACAGCAAAGAAGAGAACAAAAATTCTCAAAACCTGCTGATTAAAGGCGACAACCTTGAAGTGCTAAAACACCTCTCGCACGCCTACCACGAAAAAATAAAGATGATCTATATAGACCCGCCTTACAATACCGGCAGCGATGGCTTTGTCTACCAAGACGACCGCAAGTTTACCGTAGATGAATTAAAACAGCTTGCCGGTGTTGATGAAGAAAAAGCCAAACGGATTCTGGATTTTACCCAGAGTAAAAGCAACTCACATTCAGCATGGCTGACTTTTATGTATCCACGTTTATACATTGGAAAACGTTTACTAAAAAAAGATGGTCTGATCGCAATATCTATTGATGATAATGAGCTTGGTAATTTAATTTTGCTAATGGATGAATTGTTTGGCAATGAATGTATGGTAGCTATAGCACCTTGGCTATCTGAACCATCAGGTGGAAAGGAAAAGACAGGGCTAAGGAGCGGTCATGAGTATATTGTAATTTATCATAATGGTGATAGCTCCCAAATTTCACAAGAAGAAGTTTCAACAGGCGAATTGAATAAAAAAGATAAGATAGGCCCATACAGAAAAGGTCGTGAGCTTATGAAATGGGGAGGGACGTCTTTAAGGGAAGATAGACCCAAACAGTTTTATAAATTACTAACACCAGAAGGTATCGAAACTTATCCAATTAGAAATGATGGAAAAGAAGGTCATTGGAGATGGGGTGAAGCAAATCCGAATATTATAAAAGCAAAAGAGAATCCAGATTTTTTTCACTGGGAACTTACAAAATTTGATGCTGGGATAAAATGGAATGGCAAATCTGAAAGGTGGGTTCCGTATGAAAAAATCAGGGATAAAAAAAAGACTGTTGGTTGGAGTACTTGGTTAAATTCCGTTGGTTACAATTCGGATGGCACAAATGAACTAAAGGAACTTTTTGGTGAAAAGATTTTTGATACTCCGAAACCTACATCATTAATAAAATGGCTAATTTCTATTCATCAAGATGATGAAGCTTTAATCCTTGATTTCTTCGCCGGTTCCGGTGCCACAGGTGATGCAGTAATTCAGTTAAATACAGAAGATACTGGTAATCGAAAATATATTCTTATTCAAATCCCCGAGGTAATAGATTCTAAAAAAAATAAAACGGTTTATGATTTTGTGAAAAATAATTTAGATGTTACTGAGCCTACTATTTTTGATGTAACTAAAGAACGTCTATTACGTTCTTCAGCGAAGATTCAATCAGGTATCATAAATACAAAAAATTATCAAAAAGCATCCGAGCAATTGACACTGAATGATAAAGACGAAAAAATAAAAGAGCTTACAATGGATATTGAAAATCTGAAAAATCAAGATTTAGGCTTTAAGATTTTTGAAACCATGCCTGTATGGGCAGATTATAATATAGAAGCCGACGAATTAAATTCTCAAACCAAACTTTTTGATGAGAGCAAGCTGACAGAAGAAGATGTAAAGGCGCTGCTGGTTACCTGGAAAACCTACGATGGCCTGCTTTTAACAGAACATCTTGAAATAATCTACCTCGGCGGTTATACCGGTTTTTACGGCCAAAGTAAACACTCAACAGATAAATTGTATCTGATGCACAAAGGTTTCACAACGGATCATTTGAAAGCCCTGCTTGAAAAAATTGATTCTGATGCTCATTTTAACCCGGCATCTATCATCGCCTTTGGGTATCACTTTGAAAGCAAAAATCTCAGAGAGATTTCTGAAAACATAAAATCGTATGCCAACAAAAAGCAGATCGATATAGACTTTATAACAAGGTATTAAAATGGCCGGCTTTCACTTTGAAAAAAACCTGCAACATCAAACCCGGGCGGTAGAGAGTACCGTGTCGGTTTTTGAAAATATTGATATTATTCAACCTGCTGGTATAGAAAAACTTTGCGTTAATCCGCTGTTTGAGATATCTACAAACACAACCTATGCGCGTAACATTTTAAACATTCAACAACTCAGTGGCATCGCTCCCTCTATTAAAAGAGAGAGCAACATCATTGATATTATGATGGAAACCGGCACGGGCAAAACCTATACCTACACAAAAACGATCTTTGAAATGAACCGGCAATTTGGTATTTTTAAGTTTATCATCATTGTTCCTACCCTCTCTATTAAAGCCGGTACCATAGATTTTCTGAAATCTGAAAATGCCCGCGAACATTTTAAAGAGCAATACCATAAAACCCTGCAACTCCATATTGTCGAAAGCCAGAAAAACAACAAAAGTAAAAAATCGTTTATACCGTCGGCCATTGCCAACTTTGTCAATTCCGGCAGTTTTGAAAAAAACAGTATTCAGGTTCTGCTGATTAACGCAGGCATGATCAATTCTGAAACCCTGCAAAAAAGCTTTGATACCGGTCTATTTGATAAATACACTGTTCCCTTTGAGGCCATCAAAGCGGTTAAACCTGTTGTCATCATCGACGAACCCCATAAATTTTCACAGGCCAACAAAACATGGGAAAACATTCAAAAGATAAATCCTCAGATTATTTTTAGATATGGAGCCACTTTTCCCGAATATGCCAATCTTGTGTATACGTTAAATGCGGTAGACTCTTTTAATAACAATCTGGTAAAAGGGGTCATTGGCCATATCACTGAATTTGAGGCGGGTCAAAACTCGCTGGTAAAACTGGTCAATACTGACGGCACAGAAGCCACCTTTGAATTATCCGAAAACGGTAAAAAAAAGAAAGTAGAACTTGCTAAAAATAGCAGTTTCAGTCAACTGCATTCCGAGATGGCGGGGTTAACCATTGAAAATTTAAACAAAACCACGGTTGTGCTCTCTAACGGTCTGGAATTAAAAAAGGGTGACAAGATCAATCCCTACTCTTATGCCCAGACGTTGCAAGAGACCATGATGCAAAAAGCGGTTAAAAACCACTTTGAACTGGAAAAAGAATTATTAACCAGAGAGGTAAAAATAAAACCCCTTACTTTGTTTTTCATTGATAACATTGATGAATACAGAAACGAAGATGGCTATATTAAAAAAAATATAGAGAAGCTGGTCGAATCAGAAATAAAAAAACTGTTAAAAACAGAAACGAATCTTTTTTATAAAGCGTATCTTGAAAAAACGCTGAAAGATATATCATTGACCCACGCCGGTTATTTTTCGCGCGACAACTCCGAAAAAGATGAAGCCATAGAACAAGAGGTCAATGAGATCTTACACGATAAACAGGCCATGCTTGATCTTGAAAATCCGCGGCGGTTTATCTTTTCAAAATGGACGCTGCGCGAAGGTTGGGATAACCCCAATGTCTTTCAGATTTGTAAATTAAGAAGCAGCGGCAGCGATATTTCTAAATTGCAGGAAGTGGGCCGTGGTCTTCGCCTGCCTGTAAATGAGTACGGAAACCGGGTAAAAGACGAACAGTTTTATTTGAATTATTATGTTGATTTTACCGAAAGCGATTTTGTCGACAGACTGGTTGCTGAAATCAATGAAAAATCAGCCGCTATTTCGATAGATGATGCGCCTGAAGAATTAAATGAAAATATGATTCAAAAGATTTGTGAAGTATACAAAACCTCGAATGAAGAACTTCTGGAAACTCTTGACCAGAATAGTGTCATTACGCGTTCCAACAAGTTTAAACCGGGCGGTTTTGATTTTATAAAAACAAATTTTCCCCTCATATTTCAGGGGGTTGGTTCCAACAAGATTCGCAAGGCAACACAAAGCAAAACGAAAGTCCATATTAGAACAGAAAAATATCATGAATTAAAAGAGCTTTGGGAAAAACTGAATCAAAAGGTGATTCTGGAGTACAAATTTGAGAAAGAGGAAAATTTTATTGCTCTGTTTACAGAATTTATAAAGGCGCAGAAAAATAATTTTAACATAGACGGTCTTAAAGAGCGAAAGGCTCAAATTGAAATTCAGAACAATCAGGCCGTTGTCAAAGAAAGCGAATCCATTTACAGCACAGGGATTACTCCCGTTGTAACGATGCAATACAGCACATTTATTGAAGACCTTGCCCATGCGTTGAAAATAAATATGAAAACCGTGCATCAGGCAATTGTTGATTCTGGTATCGCTATCAACAACTATCTGAACAATTCAACCATTAGAATATTAAAACAAAATTTTAACGATTTTTTAATGTATAATGCGATTGATAAATTCAGTATTGAATACAAAAAAGTAACCAACGCTATTCACCCGACAACATTTACAAATAAAAGCGGCGGGGTTTTAAGTGAAGTTTCATCAAGTGATGTGGGCGTAATGTATTCAAAAGAAAATGTCGCCAATGCCTATTTTCTGGATGAACTGTTTTACGACTCAGAGCTGGAAAGAGAAAACATTAGAACCAATATTGAAGAGGTCGTGGTTTTTACAAAAATACCCAAAAACTCGATTAAAATACCTGTCGCCGGCGGTAAAAGTTATTCCCCCGACTTTGCCTATGTCTTAAACCTCAAAGACGGTAAAAAGAAACTGCATTTTATTGTTGAAACAAAAAATGTCGCAGGCGATGACATTCTTCGCAAAGAAGAGATTCAGAAATTAAAACATGCCGAAAAATTCTTCGGCGAAAATGTGAAAATCTTTTTCAAAACCCAGTTCAGTAATGATAAAATTGGGGCTATGATTAGATCAATAACTGAGGGTAGATAGTTAATGAACCACTTTCGCCCTCCTTAAGTGGTGTTTGGCGGGCAAGAAATCGATTGCGGTTCATCATTTAACGAGGGTGTAGAAAAACCCACTTTGGACATCATCAATTTCATCTATTTCACTGGCAATCGTGTATGTATTTTGCTTTCGATACTTCGTTACCTGATACCATTGCGCATTAAAGCTAACTTT
>JAOUFY010000011.1 GCA_029857955.1 Spirochaetia bacterium | reverse complement strand
TTCGTTAATTCTGTCCATTATGTCTTTGGGAAGTTTTGATTCTTCTTTTAAGGGTTTCATGCGACCAATATCAAATTCTTCGACTGTATATAACGCACTATTTTCTTACTAAAAAGTAGCCGCTCCCGAATTTTCGTCGGAAGGTTAGAAAATCAATCGTTGACGACCTGTCTTTAAACGCTCTTCTGGATTTATGAGCCATACAAAGCCTAAAGTACGAACCAGATTTGCCCCATCGCCAACCGGCTACCTTCATGTTGGCGGCGCGCGTACGGCGCTTTTTAATTATTTATATGCGCGAGCCATGAAAGGAACTTTTATTGTTCGTATTGAAGATACCGACGTAGAAAGATCCACAGAAGAAAGTTATAACCAGATGCTTGAATCGCTTGCCTGGCTGGGTTTGGACTGGGACGAAGGTCCCGGTGTCGGCGGGCCGCATGAAAGTTACCGTCAATCAGAACGAATTGAAATTTATAGAGAACATGCGGCAAAACTTGTCGCCGAAAAAAAAGCTTATTATTGCTTTTGCACCGCAGAAGAACTTGAAATTAAAAAGAAAAAACGTGAAGGCATGGGTTTGCCGCCCGTTTATGACGGAAAATGCAGAAGTCTCTCTGATGAAGAAGTCAAGGTAAAACTTGACCAAAAAACCGGCCATACCATTCGTTTTAAAACCCTGGATAAAGAAATCATTGTAAGAGACATCGTACAAGGCGACGTTAAATTTGATACCGCCATCATCGGCGACTTTATCATTATAAAATCAAACGACTACCCTTCTTATAACTTTGCCGTTGTCATCGACGATCATTTAATGGAAATCAACCACGTAATTCGCGGCGTCGGTCACCTTTCTAACACCCCACGCCAAATTTTAATCTACCATGCTTTTGACTGGAATGAACCCGCATGGGCTCATGTCAGTGAGATTGTCGGCAGCGATCATAAAAAACTTTCAAAACGACATGGCGCAACCAGCATCACTGCATTTCGCGACATGGGCTACCCCAGAGAAGCCTTTATTAATTACATGTCCTTGCTGGGCTGGTCTCCGCCCGGCGGCAAAGAATTTATGTCTGAAGCCGACATCACAGGACAGTTTGACATTGCCCGTTGCAGTAAAAGCCCTGCAATGTTTGACGTATTTGATCTTTCAAAAGCAGGCGAAGTTGAATTAAATCTTCTTTCTGCCAAAGAACTTGAAAATTATTTGTTTGCAAAATCGAAACTCAACTGGCTTTCCAATCAACACATACGCGCTCTTACAGAAGAAGAATACCTGGAAAGAATATTTCCATTTGTAAGCGACTGCAATTGTATTCCTGAAAATGAATTAAAAAAAGATAATGAAAACCTGAAAAGCATACTTTTATCTTTAAGAGTCTACCTTGATTACCTTCAGCAAATTCGCCATTACATCTGCGATTTTTATGCCGACATTGAACCAACCCATGAAGCCAACGAATGGTTAACCAGGGAAAACGGCTCTAAAATTGTTAAAAGTTTATTTGAAAATTTAAATTCAATCCATGACTTTTCTGCTGAAAACATTCAAAAAGCATTTTCAACGGTTTCTGCCGAAACTTCTATTAAAGGTAAAGAACTGTTTATGACCATTCGAAGCGCCGCAACGGGAAAAGTTCATGGACTTGAATTGCCGGTCTATCTGTCATTGCTTGGTAAAAAACGGGTGATTCATAGACTGGAAAAATTAATTTAAAACAATTCATGAACCCTGAAAATGACGAAGCCATTGCCTTTAAACTTCCTGAAAATATTCAAAAAAAATTAACGTATATTTTAGAGTCTAAAAACAATGGTTTGTCGACGAAATACAAAGATTGTCTGATACCTTTTGAGCCTTCTCTTTTTCCTTTAAATGTCAAACAATTGTATCCGCGTTATTTATCTTATTTGCTTGAACTCGGAAGCGGCTGGGGTGAATTTGCTCTTGAATATGCGCAAAAAAATCCTGATCATTTATACATTGCTCTGGATAAAAAAAAATACCGTATTAAAAAATCCGCAAAAGAGCAAACTCGCATGAATATTCCAAATCTGCGGTGGATGGTTTGTAATCTGGAATGGGTTTTTAACGGTTTGTTTGAAAAAGAAAGCTTTGATAAAATTTTTATTAACTTTCCTGATCCCTGGCCGAAGTCACGTCATCAAAAACATCGTTTTGTCGGGCCTGAGCTGATCGCTGAATTAACCAGCATCACCAAATCAGGCGGAATTCTTGAATTTGCAACCGACAGCTGGTTATACATGCAGGATGTTCTTCCGGTTTTTGAACGTTCTTTAAACTGGAAAAACAAATACGGAGATGGCGTAATACTGCCTGCCCTTGCAGGAAGACCCGTTAGTTTTTTTGAAAATTTAAAAAGAAGCGAAAAAGAAAATATTTACATCATTGTTCTGGAAAAACTGTAGAAACGATAAAATCAGCAATGTCTTCTGACGGATAACGCGCATCGAGTATAAAACACGGAAAGTCAAACTCCATGTTTGAAAATATATAATCGTAATTTTGCATAATGGAAACGAGCCTTGGCTTATTTTCAAAAATTGCCTTTGCCTCTCCTCTTTGGCTGATTCGTTTAAGCGCTTCTTCTGCCGTAAGTTTTAAATAAAAAACATAGTCGGGTTGTAAAATTTCTTCATCATCAAGATATTCATTGATGATGTCTCTTACTTGCTGCTGATTTTGCCCCTGATAGGCGGCCGTTGAAAAATAATACCTGTCCAATACTGTTAATTTGTTTTTATTTATTGATGGCTGAATGTTGTTTTTTATGTTCCATATGCGGTCTTTTTTAAACAGCATCAGCAGCTCTCTTGCATCTTCTTTATTTTTTCCGTTCAATATGTCTCGTATCGCGCGGGAAAACGGACTAATGCGCGTTGGTTCGGCAAATACCTCACAGGAGTTTTTATATAATCCGGAAAGTTTACCGGTTAACGTGCTTTTTCCCGCGCCGTCAATACCTTCAATTACTATAAATTTATGTTTCATGTAAACCATCATCAGATTCTTTGCGTTAGGGATTGAAACGGAAAGCCCGCATGCAAAGCATGGGGACTTGCAGTGAAAAGCCCGGCCGTAAGGCAACGCCCATTTTTATCGCATCATTATACTGATAAAATAACCAATAAAAAACTTTACCACATGAGATAAAGAAAGAATCAGATTCTATGAAAAGTTTATGGAATGATAAAGAAGCCTCTGAATACAAGTCTGATCTGGCCTTGCGGGTTTATACATCTCGTCTTTTAGGGCGCGACAAGTCGCTGGTTCTTCATGGCGGCGGCAATACCTCGGTTAAAATAAAAGTTAAAAATATTCTCGGTAAAGAAGAAGATATTTTATACGTTAAAGGCAGCGGTTGGGATCTGGAAACCATCGAAGAAGCGGGATTTAGCCCTGTTCGTCTGGATAAATCGATTGAATTATCTAATCTTGAAAAATTATCTGATCCGCAAATGGTTAATGAATTAAAAACAGCCATGACCAACTATGGTTCGCCTGCTCCCTCTGTTGAAACCATTCTTCACGCGATCATTCCTTTTAAGTATGTCGATCATACTCATGCCGACGCCCTGGTTTCGATCACCAATACCCCTGATGGCGAAAAGTTCATTCGCGAAATATACGGCAAAAAGGTCATTGTGATTCCCTACCTTATGCCTGGTTTTGATCTGGCTCGTTACTGCGCGGTTGAATTTAAAAAAAGTATGAACAAAGACATCATCGGCATGGCTCTTTTAAAGCACGGTATGTTTTCTTTTGGCGATACGGCGAAAGAATCTTATGAACGTCAAATTCAGCTCATCGACATGGCTGATAAATTTCTTGAAAGCAGGAAGGCCTTGAATCTTTCTTATGCTGCCTCTAAAAAACCGGTAGAATTTAATCGTGAAGAGATTTCGGTTTTGCGAAAAAACATTTCAAAGGCTGCCGGTTCACCGATGATTTTGTTTTCTGACACCAATAACAAATCGCTTCATTTTGCAAATGATAAAAACATTTCAAAGATATCCCAACAGGGTCCTGCAACGCCGGATCATATTATAAGAACAAAGCGATTACCCGCCATTGGTCATGATGTCGCAGCCTATGTTGACGACTATAAAAAATACTTTGAGCGGAATGCGCCGAAAGCTCGCGATAAAAAAACCATGCTTGATGCTGCCCCTAAACTGGTTATCGACAAAAAGCTTGGAATCATCAGCACCGGCAAATCCATTAAAGATGCCATGATTGTTTCTGAAATTTATGATCATACTATCGACATCATTTACCGCGCTGAAATCCTGGGCGGCTACAGAGCTCTCGATGAATTTGATTTATTTGAAATGGAATACTGGGATCTCGAACAGGCTAAACTAAAAAAATCAGGTTCGGCTCCGGTTATGCAGGGCGAAATCGTTCTGGTCACTGGCGCTGCTTCTGGAATTGGCAAGTCCTGCGTTGATGCTTTTTTAAAAAATGGCGCCTGCGTAGTTGGTATCGATATTAACCCTGACATTACCACGATCTATAAAAAAGAAGAATATCTTGGTATTGTCTGCGACATCACCGACGAAGCCAGTATTGAAAAAGTTTTAAATCAGGCTGTGTTAAAATTTGGCGGTCTCGATGCAATTGTATTGAACGCGGGTATTTTTCCAAAGTCAATGCCGATTGCCGCAATGGACATTTCTACGTGGAACAAGGTCATGCAAATCAATTTAACGGCCAACGTTGAATTGTTAAAACTTGCCCACCCTCTTTTAAAAAATTCTCCTAAATATGGCCGTGTTGTGATCATTGGTTCAAAAAATGTGGCAGCCCCCGGACCTGGAGCATCTGCCTACAGCGCTTCAAAAGCGGCTTTAAATCAACTTGCCAGAGTTGCCGCCCTTGAATGGGGAAAAGACGGTATTCGCATCAACAGCATTCACCCGAATGCGGTGTTTGACACGGGAATCTGGACAGATGAGGTACTTCAATCGCGCGCGAAAAGCTACGGTTTAACGGTTGATGAGTACAAAAAAAATAACGTTCTTTCAACTGAAGTCACCAGTCATGACGTTGCCAGACTGGCCGTTGAAATGTGCGGCCCCGCTTTTGCAAAAACCACCGGCTCCAATGTTCCTGTAGACGGCGGAAACGAAAGGGTTATTTAATTTTTTACAATCATTATCCGAATTGATAGGCTGAAACGATGGAACCCATCACTCTATCGGTAAAGATCCTTTTACCAATGTCGTTTCCGCCTGCGCCGGCTGCCGCCATCAGAGGAATTAAATGTTCTTCACGCGGATGTGCCGATCTGGCGGCAGGCGCAGATTCCCATGAAATTAATTTTTGATTTCGAAGCTCGACGTTGGTTTCACTGACCGTTTGTGTCAGCCAATCATCAAAAATATCGGAATCATGAATTTGCTTTTTGCCCGACATTAAACCTCTCATGTTGTGGTAACTCATGCCGCTGCCGATGATTAAAATTCCTTCATCGCGCAAGTTCTCAAGAGCCCTGCCCACCATGATGTGCTTACCTGGATTAAGTCCAGTTTTTAACGACAGTTGAATAACCGGAATATCCGCATCGGGAAACATTAATTTTAATGGTATAAAAACGCCATGATCAAAACCCCGTTCATATTCTGATCGTACATCAACGCCAGATTTAACCAGCAAATGTTCAACCTGGCCGGCAAGTTTGGGCGAACCGGCGGCAGGGTATTGTATTTGATAGGTTGATTCAGGAAATCCATAGTAGTCATAAAACAATGGCGGATGACTGTGCTTGTAAATTGTAAAATGAGGTTCTTCCCAATGCCCTGAAATTACAATGATACCGCGCGGTTTTTGCGGCAGAGTATTGTGAATCTCGAGAAACCATGCTGCCATTTTATCCCACGTATCAGCCGGCCCCATTGTCCATTCCATAAAAAAACACGGGCCGCCTCCATGCGGAATAAAAAGCGTCGGCATTGAGGATTTTTTATTATTTTCCGGCATTTGATTTCCCGTTTCAATAGATCTAAATCTCTATAACTGTATTAATTTTCCAAGAAATGCGCCGTTGGTACATTATACCTTCCAAAATCTAAAATATTATATTGTATTTTTTCTACGGAATCATGCTTCTTTAACAAATCAATGGTACTGCTGAACATCTTTAAATTTTCACACTCCAGCTGTACGGTTCCCTTCATAAATTTTTTCCGATATAAATCTCCTCTGTGTTCGGGGCTTGAGTCCATATGTATGCTGATCACATGAGAACCGGTAAACAAAAATATTCCAAGTACTTCCATTAATACATCGGGTTCATTTAGAGCCATAACATTTAATTCACATGTAAGCGGTCCTCCGTGTTCGTTCCAAATCAAATCAACAGAATTCTTTTTTTTATTTTCAAACTGTAAAATTTCGCTTAATTCGCTGCAGTTTTTTCGGTGTACCCAGAGCTGATTATTTACGTTAAATACGCCTATAATATCTTCACCTGGAGAAGGAAGACAGCACGCTGCTCTTTGGAGAACAACTCCATGATAATTAAATTTATCAGGACTTCGAATGAGCACCATTTCATCAAGATGTTGCCCCGATTGATGATCTTGTTTCGCATGGTGATGAGTATGATTCCTGTTATCTGTTTTTTTATGCTGGTTTTTCTGATGCTTTTTAAACCAGTTTCTCAGCTTACTTCGGGCATGAGAACTATGAACAATATTTAACCAGCTTTTTGCCGGAGTTATTGATGGATTAGTAATGATTTTTACCTGGTTTCCATTTTTTAACGGTGTTCGAATGGATACAAACTTTGAATCAATTTCTGCTCCTGCACAATGAATGCCTAAATCGGTATGAATTTGAAAAGCAAAATCCAGGACAACTGAGTTATGAGGTAACGTAATGATTTCTCCTTTGGGAGTAAATGTATATATCTCGGAATCACCCAGGGAATATTTTAAATCCCGAATAAATCCGAGAGAATTTTGTCTATCTGCATTTAAGTCTGAAATATTTTGAAAAATATTTTCAAAACCATGCTGATTTGTTTTTTTACGAGCCTTATACATCCAGTGAGCCGCAATTCCAATTTCGCTGACCGTGTGCATTTGTTTGGTTCGAATCTGAAATTCAATTGCTTTTCCACCGTAGCCGATTACAGTTGTATGCAACGACTGGTATCCGTTTGATTTAGGAACTGATATATAATCTTTAAATCTTCCCGGTATGGGTCGCCACATGTTATGTATAACGCCTAGAGTCTTGTAACAATCCTGTTCACTATCTACAAGTATTCGCAATCCGCTGAGATCATATATTTCAACATAATTTTTGTCTTTTGATTTCATCTTTTGATAAATTGAATAAAAATGCTTTGATCTTCCTTCGATCTGGCATTTAATCTTGTTTTCTTTCATTTTTTGACTTAAAATCGATGCAATGGCCTTAATTCGTTTTTCTCTGGAGGATTTTTTTTCAGAAATAATTTTTCTGATATTGTAGTAAATTTTGCGATGAAGATACAGGAGGCTGATGTCTTCAATTTCAAATTTTATTTTATAAATACCAAGCCGCCCCGCCAATGGCGCATAAATCTCAAGGGCTTCTCTGGCAATTTTTCTGGCTTTTGCCAACGGCTGATGTTCCAGGGTTCTCATGTTATGCAGTTTATCTGCCAGTTTCACCAAAATAACTCGAGGATCTTTTACGGTTTCGAGAATTAAACGACGAAGGTTTTCTGCCTCCATCTTTACCTTGCTCTGGGTTTTTAAGGCTGAAATATTGGTTACAGCTTTTACCAGATTTGTCGTCGAATCGCCAAATTCTTTCCGTATGTAATTTTCATCGATGTTTGTATCTTCAAGAACATCGTGAAGTAAACCTGCGCAGATTGTTTCATAATCCAGGCCTAGCTCCGCCAGAATTAATGCCACATTAAAAGGATGGATCACGTATGGTTCGCCAGAGAGTCTTTTTTGAAACTTATGGGCATCTTCAGCAAGAAGAAGAGCTTTTTTAACAATCGCCTTTTGTGTTCTGCTTAAATAATGAATCTTCTCCATCAGTAGATTTGGATTTTTTTTTACCAGCATTTTCATCTTGTGCATACCTCTTAAACTTTAGATCATAAGATGCCAATTATTTTTTTGTTTTTAAGCATATTCAACTATTTAGTTAATGACATACTTTTTATACGCAGAAGACAAACCAATGCAGCAATATTTTCTATTTTGTAAACGTTGCATCATTTGAAATACGAAAATATTTTTCTTGAAAATAGCTTTTTTGCTACAGATCAGTATACCGATTTTTTACTTGTCAACGCAAGACTATAAAAAGAATCCTCGTTTAAATTATTAAATTTAAATTTATACATTGAAGGTTACAGGTTATTATGAGTAAATTACATCAAAAAAAGATTATTCACATTTCATTATTATTTATTTTTTTTACAATCAACCCACTGAACCTTTTTTCTAAAGATGCCGCTGATCAAGATGAAGTATCGACTCCTGCTCAACAGGAACCTCCTGAATATATCTTGAATATGGCGTTTCATTATTATAATGATTACGATTACGATAAAGCAATTGTATATTTTGAAAAATACCTCAAGGTTGCAGGTGAAGAAGAGGTTTCATTAACTCATTTAGGTAAAATTTATCTTAACCTTAAAAATAATGAAAAAGCCCTTTCATATTTTCAAAGAGCTGATAAACTCCATCCTAAAAACATTGATACACTAACATCAATTGCAGAAATTTATCTTACCAATAAAGACGATAATTCCGCCATAAAAATCCTGGAAAGCATCGAAGATTTGGATCCTGTCAATGAACGAGCATTATTTACATTAGCTGAAATTTACAATATAAAAAAAGACAAAAGAAAAAGCATGGTGTATTATAAAAAATTATCGATGGCTACCCTTAAAAACAGCGCCAATATTCGATTGTTAAATAAATCTTACACAAACATTGCTCATTATTACTATGATATTCAGGATTATGAAAAAGCTCTTGAATATTATGAAAAAATTATTGAAATAAGCCCTGAGGATTTTAATTCAGCATACGTATATGCCGAGTTGCTGAAGGTAAACGGTAAGTTTGGTAAATCTTCAGAAGTGATGATTCAACTTTTAAAAAAAGACCCTGGAAATATAGAAGTACTGGAATCATTAATTGAATCTTTATTTATAATAAATGATTATCAAACCAGGGCTTTTTTAAAAACATATAAGGACAATAAGCAAAAAATTAATTCTTTATATTCTGGTATCGATCAACTGTTCTCAGGTGATTTAAATTCTGCAAATGCCAATTTTAACCATGTTTTAAAAAAAAATCCAAATCGAATCAGCGCCCATATCGGTTTATTAAATTCAATACCAAAAGAAAATCTTGAAGAAAGAAAAAAGGAAGCTTATACGATTGCCATTCTGGCTCAAAAAATTAGATCTTATGATCTTGCGGCTTTTTTTATGGATCAGGTTTTTCAAATATTAGATCAGGAAAAAAAAGAAACAAACTTTCAAAACAAACTTGAACATAGTGATAAAGCCATTCCACTCAATCATGACGAAGAAAAATTGCTGAATGAATACATCGATTCTTATTATACTCATGCCATTTCTATGGAAAATTTAAATTACTCAAAGCAAGCGCTGGCTTACTATGTACAATGTCTGCACCTGATCAATGACCAACTTGCGATTTTAGAGAAACAATATAAACCTGAAGAATACCTCCATTTTGAGAGTAAATTATTTAAATCTGAAAACACTGAATTAAACAGGGATAAAGAAAAAACATTGTATAAAATAAAATCGCTTCGAGAAAAAAAATATGAAGCCTTGTTAAACTACAACTGGCTGGCAAATAAATTAAAAAAAGATACAGATAAAAGCCTGATAGAGAACATTGAGATTAATGACCAGGACCCCAGAGCTTATTTTATCAATGGCCTGATTACTTATGAAAATGCTAAAGATGATTTAAAACAATATGAAAAGGCTAAAGATTCTCTTTTAAATTCTGTTAGTCTTTATGAGAAGAATTCAGAAAAAAAAATTGCGCCGCCAAATTATTATTTTTACCTCGGCATAGCTTATGATAAGCTTAATGATTTTAATCAAATGGAGGTCTTACTTAAAAAAGCAATAGAACTTGATCCGTATAACCCTGTTTATTTAAACTATCTTGGTTATATGTATTCTCTTAAAAATATAAATCTTGAAAGCGCCTATGAGTACATAAAAAGAGGTCTGGAAGATGACCCTGAAAACGACGCTTACCTAGATACTCTCGGATGGATTTACTACAAGATGAATAAATTTGAGGAAGCTCTTGGACAATTACTTGTAGCCAGAACGCTTTCAGAAAAAAAAGGCAGAAAAGATCCAGTCATTGATTTTCATATTGCAGAAACATATTATAAAACAAATAATACAAACCAGGCGATTCGTTTTTATAAATTATCGCTTGAACATTATGAACACTCATCTGAACCCCTCGATAAAAAATATATTGAGTCTCAAGTGAAGACTTTATCATCTCCTGCAGTAAAATAAATATGTTAATTCAAAAAAATCTCAAATGGATATTTATCATAGTTGTTTTACTTTTTAATCAATGTAAAACAACTGAAGTTCCCGAAGACCACAAAAGAGGAATTGTCGCTAATGATCTGACAGCTCATTATATTCCCTATACAAATCTGCAGGGCGACTTCATTGTAAAAGGATTTATTTCAGGAACTCCTTTTACGTACAATGGCAAAATCACTGTAGAAAACAAAGAAAATCCACATAGCTATAAATTATACATGGTCGTTCGTGATTTAATTTTTCTATCACCTCTTGTATCGATCAATATAAATAATGATCGTTTGACATGGAAAGATCATTTAAAAAATCAAGAAAAAAGTTATGAATATTTAAATTCAAGTATTTTATTTTTCTCGAATCAACAACTGCCAGCCGAAATATTGATTCCACTTTTAACCGGAAATTTACCGGATGAAATGTTAAAAAGAGGAAAATCAAGTCAAAGTAAAACAACCATAAAATATTCCAAAAACAATTATGATGTTGTTGGTTTTTTCTCAGATTCTACTTTAAATACATTGATATGTAATCCATCTGAAGATTTTCACCAGGTAGTGTATAAAGCTTCCGGAAATTTAAAAAACAATCTTTCCAGATATTTTCCTGAAAGCATCAAGATTATTTTTGACTCAAATGAATACATTGAAATTATTTATAAAAAAATAGAATTAAAATGAAATGGAATCCTTGTCTAATCAAGAAAAATTAAACTTTTTATTTGAAAAAATCAAAGATTGCAATCGCTGCCCTCTAGGTAAAACAAGAACACATGTTGTTTTTGGCGAAGCCAATGCAGATTCTAAAGTAATTTTTATCGGTGAAGGCCCCGGCAAAGAAGAGGATATACAGGGAATTCCATTTGTCGGACGCTCCGGTCAACTTTTGTCCCAGGCAATTTCTGAAGTTTTTCAATGGACGAGAAAAAACTATTACATTACAAATATTGTGAAATGCCGCCCAACCATTGATTTGAAAATGATAAAAGATCGCGCTCCTGAAAAAAACGAAGTGGAAGCTTGCCTGCCCATTCTAACCATGCAACTTGAGATCATTAAACCAGTGGTGATAATCGCAGTCGGCTCAAGCGCAGCAAAAGCTCTTTTAAATATAAATCAAGGTATAACAAGCATTCACGGCAAATGGCATGATTATCGAGGAATATCACTCATGCCGATTTTTCATCCAAGTTACGTTCTTAGAAATGGAGGCAAGGTAAGCCCACAATACAATCTCATGAAATTGGATCTTGAAAAAGCAAGAGATTTTATCAACAACAACTAAAACAATTATTTGCAAAATTAAAGTATCCTGACATCATATTAACTTTTGGTTTTTCATTTATTTTTTGATTTTATAATTTTTAAGGCAATTTAAAAAAAGCTTGTAAGAGCGTTTTCTATTCGCATGGTGGACAAAAGGAAATATATGATAGTTATAGAATCACTAAACCACATCAACCTCCCTGCACATGACCTGGAAAAATCCGTTGAATTTTATGCCATGCTTCTTGACTTTGAAGAAGTTGAATCAGATACTAACAGTGTAACCATTTCATTTGATGATAAGTTAAATATCCGACTAATTAAAACAGAAGGTAGCCCAATAAATAGTAATTTCCCTATATTTTCTTTTATAATGGATATAGATGATTTTACAGAAGCCTTACAGGAAATTGAATCGAGTAACATACCGATCATTTCAGGCCCAAGTGAAATTGATGGAGGGGAAAATCTGTTAATTGCAGACCCGGCAGGAAATACAATTGAACTATATTACCAGGAATAGTTTGTTACTGAATTAATATAAAATATCTGCACTTCAATATTTGTCTAAAATAATTAAAACCGCAATTAAATGCGGTTTTTTTATTTTAGACAAAGCAAATACGCCTCTCAGGATTTGGTGATAAACGAATGGATGAAATTTTCAATTTATTCAAATCAAAGACTGAAAATGATAATTATCTAATTGACTTTCTCGACGCTAAAAATGTTAACTATAAAGTATATTCTCAACGATCTTTACTACGTGAAATTAACACATTAAACTCAAAACTGAAAAAAAGTAAAAAAGAAAACAAAACGTTAATCTGGATAGCTCCGTTTCATGAAAAAATATTCTTTAGTTTAGATAAGGACCTTCTTAAAAGTTTAAAATGGATTTCTCCGATAAACTTTACAAGCTCTAAAAAAGATATTATCGATAACATTGACAAATTAAATTTTTTTCTACGCGAAATAAATCGTAAAGATTCATTTTCAATTGAATTACATGTTTGTTTTAAAACCATTGGCTTTCAAGAAACTTTTCAAAATTTAATGATTTGTTTATTAAAAAGTTCTGCAGTTAGATTAAAAACCATTGCACATTTTTCAACATTATGGCAAAATAATTTTAAGCATAATCTCAATAAATGGATTTTATTGCCTGATATATTACGTATGGATTTTCCTTTGCCGGACTTTTTAGTTCTGGGAGGACCTTCTGTAGATAAATCTATAAATAAGCTAAAACAAAATGTGAATATCTGGTGCGCAGATACAGCCCTGCCTGCCCTTTTACATTACAATATAATCCCAAAGTGCGTTTTTACTCTCGATGCAGGTCATGGTTCATATGAACATTTTATTACAGCAATCGATAAAAATAAAATACCTGAAATGACAGTGATTATCGACCCTCTTTCGTTTCCTGCTTTGTTTGATCTTGAATTTAAAAAAAAATTTACATGTGCAAACAGCAATCCATTGATTCAACAGTCAAAAAATAATTTTACCGTAATAGAAAATTCAACTGATGATGTTTTTGGTTTTATGGACAGTGCGTTTAATCTGATTTATAAAAATAATGCAGAAATAAAACTGAATCCGTTAGATATCCGCAATCACCCGGAGATCATTGGTCATGACGGAGGTCATATAAAAAGAGCAACTCATCTTCGAGGATCAGCCTATCATCGACGACAATATATGAGAAATACCAGACTTGCTACGCCCGAATTGTACTTTTATCGCTTAAGCTTTCGCTATACTCGTAATTAATATCAAGATCTTTAACCACAGACTTTAAACGTTTGTAGGCAGTATTGATCATATACTCATCAGATTCACATCCAATGACATTTCGTCCAAGTTCAGCGGCAACTTTTAGTGAAGTACCGGTACCTAAAAACGGATCATAAACAATATCACCTGGCCGAGAACTTGCTTTTATTAAACGTTCCATTAGTTTTTCCGGTTTTTGAATGGTGTTTAATAATTTTCTATCCAGTAATTCTTTAGATTTATAGGTGAGCTGTTTTATATCCCCCCACACATTACCCGGGTTTTTTCCATTCGGATTAAATCTTGTTTTATTAAACTTTCCATTTTTAACGGAAGGAACATTTTCACATCTTTTTCTATGTATCAGCTCTACCAGTTGTGGAACGCGAATATCATCCAGATTAAAGGTATCTGTTTTACCTTTTGAAAAATAATAAATGACATCATAGTTATCAGTAAAGTTATTTCTTCCCTGTGCCAATCTGCTTGGTTGATACCAGATAATGCGCGTATTAAGTTTTAAAAAAGGAGAATAATCTATGAAGTCAATGGCGTCATGTTTTCCAAACAAATACAATGAACCTCCATTCTTTAAAATTTTTCCAAATATTTTAATCAGGTTTAAATTATAAGTTTGTATTGATTTTATCTTGTCCCAATATTGATTAGTTACGGCATAGGGTCCATCAGCAATGATTAAATCTATGCTGTTTTCAGGCAACGTTTCTGTAAACTCCAGCATATTGGCATGTACGATTTGATTTATTTGCATATTACCCTAGAAATAATATCGACCTGAATCAAGTAATCATTAGCAGGATATTTTCTGGGAGCGGCTACTTATTGGTAGAAAGGAGCTTAGAATGCTTTTAAGATTCGATGCCGGAACTTAAGTTGAAACATCAGAAACTTCTGTTGACAGTGCAGATAAAAGTAAAAAATAATTTCAAATAAATGAATATCTTAATAAAAATATGGCTTAATTATCTGCACTCAGGAACAAATATAACTTTCACTGATAAAATAATATTAAAAAAAATAAAATTTATCAATTCCTTTAGCTTGATTGGAATGTTAAGCACTTCGATTTTTGCTATATCAAACCTCCTCTCAAACAAAATTACCAATGGAACATTAGAGATTCTCCTGATTATCCTTTGCATAATAAACGTTATCTGCTTTAGATATACACGAAATTATAAAATTGCAGGAAAAAACATCGTTTTCTTGATGTACTGCGTTCTCATTGTCCTTTTAATTCTTGGCGGAGTAAATAGAACAGGAATATACTGGTTTTATACATTCCCCCTTATCGCCTTTTTTTTGCTTGGAAAACGATCAGGGCTCTTTTATACTGGAGTACTGTATCTAATTACAATTGTACTTTATTTTCTTCATAATAAAAATTACATACCCTCATTTGCATACAGTTTCATTGAAATTCGTCAAATGTTAGCCAGCCTTGCGGCAGTCACATCTTTAGTTTATTTTTATGAAAAAATCAGAGAAGATACCGAAAGCGAGCTTATACAACAAGAAAAAGATATATGGTTAAAAGATATTTTCGACCAGCAATTTGTTGCCGCAGCAGCTATTCAAAAATCATTTATACCTCAGACCATCAATTCTGATTTTATCGACATTGTTGGTTATTATAAACCTGCCATGGAAATCGGAGGAGACTATTTCGATTTTTTTCAATTTGATGAAGATCGAACAGGTATAATCATCTGTGATGTAGCAGGTAAAGGAATCCCCGCTGCGCTAATAATGACCAAAATACGTACAATCATTAAAACAATGCCTGATCTTGCCCAAATTAAACCGGGAGATTTACTGGATAACTTAAATCGATTTTTAGTCAATGAATCGATGGACTCCGTATTTGTAACAGCGCTCTACATGATCATCAATCGTAAAACCCACACGATAGAATTTTCAAATGCCGGTCACTTCCCCATGACTTATTGCTCAAAAAATAAAATACTGCAAGACGCAGGGGGTCATCCTGCACTTCCCATTGGGATCATGATAAAAGAGGATCAATATCGCAATCATGAATTAAAGGTAAGCCAAAATGATGTACTGGTTTTATTTACTGATGGCTTTACCGACATGACAAAAAAGGGAAAATATTGTATAGGATGGGAAACTGTAGAACAAATTATTATTGAAAATTCAATAAACCCGGCTATTGAAATTTCAGAATCACTTATTAAAGAATTAAACAGTGTTACTGATAACATAAATAATATGGATGACATTTCACTGATTATCGTTAAAATAAAACAATAAATATTGACGGCTTCAATAAATCTGCTAAATTCGCCATAATTTTTTAAATTATTTAATTGTATTTAAATCAAGGAAATCAAGATGGGCGTTATACAGTATGATTCAAGCTCTAAATCACTCTTTAAACCTGGTGAATCTGATGATTTTTTTCAACTTGATTCCAGCGAAAACTATCTTAAAAATGAAGCCGGACTTTGTGCTGAAATGTCACGTCTTGCCTATGTTAATGATGAATCTAAATTAGAATACTGTCTTGACCGTATTAATTTTAAAAAAGACATCTCCATTGGTTATAAAGATAATGGAACTTCGTTATTTATTACAACAAATAACAGCACAAATATCACGATAGTTTCTTTTCGAGGAACAGAAGCAGATGATCCCTCTGATTTATTTACGGATGCAAATTTTATTTTTACTCAATGGAAAAATAGATCCAGCGCATTTATTGGAAAAGTTCATTCCGGTTTTGCAGAAGCTCTAACCAAAAACGATATCTTAAATAAAGTAATTGAATACGTAAATTCAAAATCAGAATCAAACCGTATACTGCTTACTGGTCACAGCCTTGGAGCGGCTCTGGCGACATTAACCTCCAGCTGGTTACCATCTGCTCATTTATATACATTTGGCTCACCGCGGGTAGGAGATATTTCATTTGTAAACTCCATTCAAAAAATAGAACACATTCGCTTTGTTGATTGTTGCGACATTGTAACAGAAGTTCCTTTTGAAAATCTGGGTTATGTTCATTCAGGAAAATTACAATACATAAATCGAAAAGGGCATTTATTAAATTCACCTGGTGAAAATGAAATGAGTTTGGATCGAAATCAAGCAAAGTCAGATTATTTTGTTCATCAGGCTTTTTTGCGTGGAACAGTCGCCTTTAGAGAGTTGGCCGATCATGCCCCCATCAATTATGTAACAGGTGTGATGGGTTTGAGAACTGAAGATTGACGCCAATTACGCGACGAATATACTCTCAGTTAACTACATTGCAATTAATTGATCGTTTATTATAAAAATAAAAATCTAACTCGTAAGAATCTTGACAACATCAGAGCAAAAAACTTTTGTTACAAAGTGAATCCTGTTAAAATCATTCGAAACAACTTTTCATTTATCGTAACACTGACAGGTGTTGTTACATTCCTGACTGTATTGCTGATTGTAATGATTCACCCAGTATACCACGATCTGATCCTTGTAAATATGCCATATTTAATAACTATTATGATTTTGTCACTGATACCGCTGCTGGTTATTAAAAAACTGCACTGGTATCCAGAACCTGCACCTCGTTACACATGGGCATTGCTTTTTTTAATCACTGGATTTTATTATTCGTTTACCGGCGGTCCAAATCTAATAGGATTTCTAATGGATCTCATAACATTGAAAATAAGTGTAAACGTTTTTTTAACAACTTTTTTTGGATTACTGGCAATATCTGGTATCTTTGCTTTTTATTATTTTCTGATGGCTTTTAAATCAGCGATGAAAGATAACTTGTTTTCATTAAAAGTGGATGTTAAATCATACATAGTATGGGTAACCACATATTTGATATACCTCAATGCTTTAATTTCTATTATTAATCCTGTTTTTCGAAGACCTTTCTAAACTTTTGATAAGCATCTATACTTTTTTGGTGCCTCCATTCCTTGATTCGTGCATGATGACCCGAAACAAGGATATCTGGAACCTTTAATCCTTCAAAGTCTGAAGGCTTTGTATACTGGGGATATTCAATGTATTCATTCTTGTTAAATGATTCTTCGGTAAGCGATTCGGCATTGCCCATAAATCCGGGTATCAGACGGCTTAATGTATCAATTAAAACCAGAGCAGCGCTTTCTCCACCTGACAAGATATAATCTCCAATACAGATACTCTCATCGATAAACTCCACGATGCGTTCATCAACACCCTCGTAATGACCACAAATTAAGGTAATGCTTTTATTTTCACCACCCCTGTTCTCATGTTTTAAAAAATTATAAGTTTCAAGACACTTTTGTTGATTCCATAAAAAACCCCTGGGAGTTAACAATATTTTATATGATGTTTCTTTAATAGATTCAAGGGCCTTTTTAAGTGGCTCAATCATAAGCACCATTCCATGGCCTCCGCCATAGGGAGTATCATCTACCTGGCCATACTTATTTATCGCAAAATCTCTCAGGTTAATTATATTTACATCAATTAATTTTAAGTTTATGGCTTTACCTAATAAACTACTTTGAAGGGGAGATGTAAAATAATCAGGAAAAAGTGTAATGACGTGAATATTAAGTTTCATCATCTAATATAAAAAGTCCTGAGTCCTGTACAATGTTGATGCCGCGTGTAAAATCGGTGACTTCGATGTATGGACCTTGAAGCGGAATCATAACTTCAGAATTTAAACAATCAACAATAAGCCATTGCTTGTGATTGTATTCATCAACGCGTTTAACTTTTCCTTTAAATTCATTTCCCTCAAATACATCAAGGCCAATGTATTCAAACAAATAAGGATCTTCGGGATTATGAAATTTTATTTTTGCCTCGGATAGTTTTATGCCAATAAAAAAACCTTTTAAACTCCATGCATCGTCTGCATTGGCTATACCTTTAAGTCTAAGTTGCGCCGTATCGGGCGTAAGAACTGCAAAATTTTGCATAATATATTCATTATAAAACTCAGGGCTGGTTAAAAAACCATCACGAATGCCTTGAGCACGGTAAAGTTCAATTGGCGAATTTTTTTTAAGATTGTCAAGCATATCGCCGCGACGAATGATTCGAAGATCCCCTCGAACCCCTCTGGCGCCCTGTATTTTACCAAGAACCAGGATTTCGTCAGACATTTTACAAGTGTTAAATAAATTTATATCAAAATAAATTTATTTACTGATCGATAATTTCAAGTACAACTTTACTGATATTTCCGGCGGCTTCACCGCTATCCGGTTGAATTTTTTTTACTGAGATTGAACTTAAAAGAGTACGAAGCGCACGGGCAATTTTTCCATTTCTACCGATAACAGCTCCAATATCTATGTTATTTACATGAAGCTCAATTATTAAAGATGTAGGACTCCAAACTGGAACAACCTCAACATCATCAGGATGTTTTACAAGGTTTCGCGCAATGTATTCAACTAACCCGACAGGGTCAGATCTAAGTATTTTTTCTGACATAATTTACTATTGTGAGGTAAATTTATTCTTTAACAGCTTTTTCTGTTTTTGGCTTATTTTCTTTTGAGGCTTTGTTGGATCGTTTTATTTTTTCCACTCTTTTGGCTTCTTTAACCTGGGCAAACTCTTTCCATAAACCTTTTTTAGTTAATATATTTTTAACGGTATCGCTTGGCACAGCGCCAATTTGTAACCATTTTTTAACCTTTTCATCATCTAACCGGATTTGAGACTCCGGAGCTGAAACTGGATGATATAAACCTAAAATATCAAGAAACCTTCCGTCTCTTTTTTTTGCTGAAGCGGTAGCAATGATTCTATAAAACGGTCTTTTTTTACTACCAAACCTCTGTAGTCGGATTTTTACCTGCACATGATCTCCTTAAATATAAAACCTAATTAACTATAAGAATTTTCCGTTCTTACAATAAGCTAGGCTGGCATTTTAAGAAAATGAAACACAATGTCAACATTTTCTTGTTTTATGCCGTCTGATATCATCTTTTCTTGGATCAATTTTACATTTTATAAACATAGAAGGTTTTTTCAGTCGAAATCGACCTTCGATGCTGGCACACGCAGCAGCTGCCTAAAAAGAGGTCGCTGAGTGGTTTTTGTCACTTATTTCGATACAAAAATGGCCTTTTTATGCAAAAATAGGCCATTTTCACTCGATAAACGGGGCATAAATTGTATCGAAGCGACTTTTTAGACAGATCCCAAAACTACTTGATTTTTTCGTAAACTCATACATATTATTTATAATTAGTAAAAAATTCAAAATTAGTTTCCTGATATTTTTTCTTTTTTACAACTTCTCGCATTTTTTTTAATGTAAAAAAAGGAAACTCCAAAACGTTTAAATTAGCAATTGAAGCAGGAATCATACCTCCCGGATTCATAAAAAAATTAAAGTTTACTTCAATTTCTCCATTTCCTGACGGGATCAATACAACCTTTCCATATGCATGTTGAACACGTACCATCTCTGGTTTTGGTGGCATAAAATCCGGCTTACCGGTCAACACAATGGTGATGATTCCAGATGCCGGATCCTGGGTTGTATCTGCAAAAAGAATGTCTTCTCGATTCATTAAAGGCCAGGGTAAATCAGAAACGATGTACGCATAAAGAGCTGTTTTGGTTTCTCTTTTTAAGAGTCCCGCATCTTTACAATTAAACATCCACTCCACGTATGTATCCGGATCAGCCCACAAGGCAAGAATGCTAAAAAGAGAAGTTTTAACTTTGGTATTTGCCTTAAACTCGGAATATGGCGTATCCTTTACTGGACGTGTATAAATTATAATCCCATCTTCATTTTTTCGTAACTCCCATCCGTCTTCAGCAAAAACTATATTAGAAATAAGTATACAAAAAGTAATTGCAAGACTTCGGGGAATCATTTTATTTTACTGACTCCAATATTTCAATAAATATTTTCAACCCTTCCTCAAGCAAATCTTCACGTTGAGCATAGCTTATGCGGACAGTTTTACTATTTTTTGTAAAAATATACCCCGGAACGATCAATAACTCGGCTTCTATTGCTTTTTTTATAAAATCTCTCGAATCAATTGGAATCTCGGGAAATACATAAAATGCCCCGTCTGGAAATGGGAAATTAACCCTGCCTTTAAGTAATTCAACAACCCTGTCTCTACGTTTTTTAAAGATATCCAATTCAATGGACAATGGATGATCCAGGGCAACGAGAGCTGCCCATTGAGAAGGGGTCGGCGAACAAACTATCGAATATTGCTGAAGGGCCGACATTTTTTGTAAAATAACCGTTAACTTTTCATGGACCCCAATGTATCCTACACGAAGCCCCGTCATGGCATGAGACTTGGAAAATCCCCCCAGACTGATGGTCCTTTCTGGAATCACAGAAGCAGCTGCACAAAATTTTTTATCATAATCAAAGGCGCTATAAATCTCATCTGCAATTATCAACGAATCATGCTTTTCTGCAATCTTTCCAAGTAAAACAATTTGTTCCTTCATAATGATTCTTCCAGTAGGGTTTGAAGGCGATGAAAATAAAATAACTTTAGGTTTAAAATTCGTTCGAGATAGAAGATTTTCAATGTATTTTTCGTCAAAATTTTCAGGAATACAGGTTACTTTTAAATTATGAAAAACTGAAAGCGATTCATAGACTAAAAAGTAAGGCTCTATGATCAATATTTCATCTCCAGAATTAAACAAAACATCAAAAAGCAGATATAAAATAGAAGCTACACCCGCCGAAATCAATATATTCTCCGGCTTGATATCTATTCCATTGATTAGCCACTGTTGAGAAAGTTTTTCACGTAAAGGTAAAATCCCCTGTGTTTGGGTATACGAATTCTTGTTATCATAAACAGCCTGAATCAAGGCATTCTTTACAACATCGGGAACAGGAAAATCAGGCTGACCAATGGAAAGATTTTTGGGGTTTTTTAGTTTGCCTGCAAGATCAAAAATTTTTCTAATCTCACTTGAATCAATTTGATTGATGCGATTCGAAGTCTTGATTTCCATATATTCACCAAAATTTTATTTTTTTAATTTTAATTCTGAATTTATAATCATTATTTTTTCAGTACACTCAGAAGAAGATATATCGGGTATTTTCTGCATAGCTTCGTGACAAAGTGTAGAATTTTTATCTGAGCAGGCTGCTTGTTTATATTTTTCGCATTCATTTTGACAGCCAAACCCGGCAAATAAACATCCAATCCAGATTAAAATGAATTTTGCTATATTTATATTATAACCCATAATAAATCACCAAAACAGGGTAATTTAAATCCCTTACTTTACCCGACCAGTACTTTTCAAGGTAATCCTGAAATAAAATGGAACCATTTCAATAACACGGGGTCTAAGATGATAATTAAATAAATTAACAAATTTTGAAATAACAAATAACAATAAAATTCATATCTCCTCCTTTTTATCTGTTCGAGTGATCAATTCACAATAACAGAACTTTTCCAGGTGAGAGTAAAATAAAATCTCCATTATTTTACCCTCACCCCCCTCACCGGGGAAAATGAATGAATTGACCGATTAAATACAATGAATAAATTGGATTAAAATGAAAGAATTAGATAATCAATTTAACTTATTAGTTAAAAAGACTAAATCGTCTGTACTAAGCGCCATTTCCAAAAATCTGAAACCTGATTATGCACATATGATAGATGATGTTGTTCAAGAAACCTACATTAGAGCGTACAATAGTTTAAAAAAAAATCAATTTCGTTACGAAGCAAGCCTAAACACCTGGTTATATACAATTGCTAGAAATGAATCACGGAGGTTAAATATTAAAATAAATAAACTTAGAAGCATTGAAAAAAAACTTGATGACTCTTTATTAAATGAAAGGCAACTTATTGATACTACAAGGGAGCTGAACTCTGAAAATAAAAATCAAATTCAGGGGAAACTTGAAATTATAAACATCATCATTGGTAAACTACCCCAAAAGTATAAAAGTGTTTTAGAACTTGATATCCTTGGATTTAAAGACTGGCAAATTGCCGAAAAACTTAAAATAAACCTTGGTACCGTAAAATCCAGAAATTCAAGAGCAAGAGAAAAAATAAGACAGTGGGCTCATCAAATGAAGCTTTCTACCTGATAATTCAATAAATAATTTATGAAAGACAAAAAATCAAATTTAAACTTATTTAATCAATCCATTCAAAGTAAATTAAATGATGAACAATGGGATACATTTATTGTTCAAAAAATATTACTTAACCGGAAAAAAAACATTCGAAAATGGTCACAACTTGCGTTTGTACCTTGTATTTTAATAATCTCTTTATCAATATTTTATGCAAGTAATAAATATAAAGAAAATACGTCTAAAGTTTCAAAAGAGATTAATCAAAAATCAAAAATACATTCTCGTCAGGAATTATTCGCTGAATTAAAAAATAATAACTTTAAAATTCATCTTATGAACGTTGTTTTTAATAAAGCTCAATAAAAAGATATATTCACTGATAAATATTAATTTTTAAAAAAGTTTTTAATTGCTGAAAAAATTGATTTTCCAATAGAGTTAGAGCCCTTATCTTTTTTTAATTCCTTTACTGAATTTGTTCCGGAATCCTGACCCATCAACGCCTTTAAAGCAGAATCATTAAGGGAATCAGAATGACCTTGCGCAATTTCATCATTGTTTTCTTCTTTTGGTATCTCAACAATTTCTGGCTCTGTAACTACCTCGCTGATTTCTGGTTCTGGTTCATCAACTTCGCTTTTTATTTCATCTTCAAATGTTTCTCCCATTGTAAATAAGCCAACTTTTAATTCAGAGAACCAGTCAATAAAGCGTTTAACATCTTTTCCCTGGTAAATGCAGCCGTGCTGTGGAATCAGCATGTCAATTTCTAACTGAGAAACTCTTTCACACCAATCCAGTCGGGCTTCATTTGAACCCATCCAGCGTTGATGAAATTTTTTAGCCGATTTAATATGCTCATCAAAATTTTTTACATAGATATCAGAATTATTTTGATCGAGCAAAGCTGCGCCTACGTCTCCGCTAAAGTAAATTTTTGCCTTTGAATCATATAAATGGAAGTTTCCGGCTGAATGCAGATAATGAGCAGGAATGCAGTGCAATTTTATAGAACCCAGTTTTATTGTCAATCCATCATCTGGAATGGGAATAAAAGTTTTATCTGTTCCTCCAAAATGCGGAACAAAGGTCGACCATAACCAGCTTATATAGCACCTTAACTCAGGATTAACCTCTAACCAGAGCGTAAGAGAAGAAATGATATCGGGGTCCTGATGCGAAGAAAAAATTGCCTTGATATTTCGCAGGTTGAAACTTGTACTGATAGCGGAAAATACTGCTGGAAATATTTCCATTCCGCCTGGATCAGTTAAAATAGCCTCATCGCCGGATATTACCAGACATTCATTTGTATCTATCATATATGCCGGACGATCAGGGTCGCGAGATATAACGGCCCAACGATGGTCATTATCGTGAAAAATGTAATGTATTTTTTTCATATTGTAATTCTGATTTTCTCAGTTCCTTGTAAAATATACCAAATTAAAATAAAACAATTTAAAAGTATTTATTAAAACTTATCCTTTTTTCAACATCCTTCTCAAACTTTGAAGAGACTCACGAATTCGACCAATGTGTTTTTGAAAATTTTCAGCAACATCCATAAAAACTTCTCTGGATTTTTTAGAATAAGCGCCTTCGATCTTTGCCTGCATAGCCAGCATATCTCCGCGAAGAATGATTTTTTCATTTCTCTGCAAAGAAGAGTTAATTGATTCCAGCTCTGTTTTAATTTTTTCATTTAAGTTAGTTATTTTTAGTTCATGCTCACTTACAAATTTACGTATTATTTTTGTCGATTCAGTATCTCCTTCAGAGATTATTCTCATATAAAGGTTCAACCGATGCGTTTGTTTGAGTTGTTCTGAAACTAAAAATACAATTTCATGAATTATCCTTAAAAGCATGCTTACAAACTTCATGAGTTCTTCAGAAAAACGATTAAATTCATCTGTTACAACTATATATCCTCGCAATTGTTCACCGGAACGAATTGCCAGAAAAAGAGCGTTTAGAGCATTTAATTTAATATAAAATGCAAGAGAATCAATAGATTTTATAAACTCGTTGATTTCCAATACTTTATTAAGATCAAAACTATTACTATTTTTTTCGTTCATTTTAAAAAACCTGTTAATAACAAATCATCAAAAGAGCTTGTCAAGAGTATAAAATAACTTATAGTGAAATATTTACCCAAAAAAAGAACGAGAGATTTTTTAATTAAGTATTATCTTAAAGCTTTATAAAACAGTTTTAAAAATTTTTACAAGAATTGACATATTAAAAATTGCTACAATACAAATTACATCACTGATTTAGACATAAAAATGGATTTAAAAACGATAAAGAGCCATTTTCTATCAATAAGCGAGGTGAAAATCAATCGGCAATCACTTTTTACTTAAACTGGTTGACACACATGAAAACGTTATTTAAATTTGATCATATAAAATATAATATTATCTCTGTTAAAGGATTTCCATATTGCAGCAAAAAAATACTAAAATAATAAACAATAATAATTCAAAATTTGCAGCTGGACAACGATGGATAAGCGAACTGGAGTTAAACCTTGGACTTGGAATTGTTAAAAGTATCTCAGATCGGAGAGTTGAGATACACTACCCTGCATCAGATTGTTTAAGATTATACGCCATTTCTTCAGCTCCGCTTCGAAGAGTAATTTTTAAACCTGGCGATAACGTTGAATCCAAAGATGGGTTAAAATTCGAAATCATTACTGTAAATGAAACGAAGCAGGTTTTTATTTACACTGGAAAAGATTCCTTGGGAAAAAAAATTAGTTTACGAGAAAGTGAACTTAAAGATTCCTTAAACTTTACAACTCCAGAAGACCGGTTTAACAGCAAACTATTTGAAAATACTCTCGACTTTAATTTACGATATCGTGCCCTGCTTTTTCAAAATGAAATTCGTAAATCATCAATACGAGGATTTATGGGAGGTCGCATCGATCTCATCGCTCATCAATTATACATTGCACATGAAGTTAGCGCTCGCTATAATCCAAGAGTCCTGCTTGGCGATGAAACGGGTCTTGGAAAAACCATCGAAGCCTGTTTAATCATTCACCGGCTTTTGCTTAATGAACAAATTAAAAGAGTATTGATTCTTGTTCCAGAATCGCTGGTTCACCAATGGTTTGTAGAGCTGCTAAGAAAATTTAATTTAATTTTTAAAATCATTGATAAAAGTTATATTGAATCTTTGAGTTTTTCAAATTATACAGGTAACTTATTTCTTGAAAATCAATTATGTTTGTGTAACCTTGATTTATTTACTTCTGAAAATGTACTAAAAACTTCCTCGCAAGATACACTTCAAAATCTGGCTATAAATGCCGACTGGGATATGATCGTTATAGATGAAGCTCATCACCTTATTGAAGGAAGTCCTGAATATCTTTTGGTAAAAAATCTGGGACAAAAATCTAAAAGTTTATTATTACTTACGGCAACTCCTGAGCAATTTGGTTTTAAAAGTCACTTTGAACGTCTTCATCTTCTTGACCCTTCACGTTATTTTAATTATGAATTGTTTAGAAATGAAGAAGAACAATATATAAAAATTGCACATATTCTTGATAAAGTTAAAAAAAACAAACTTTTGACAATATCTGAAACTGACATTCTAAAGCTGCATTTAATTGAATATTCCAAAAACTCCCCTGAGCAAATGATGGAAGAATTGCTTGATAGATTAGGAACCGGCAGAGCAGTCTTTCAAAACTCTCGATCTATCATGAAAGATTTTCCTGAGCGCAAAGTTTACCTTACGGCCATAAATACCTCAGAAGAGGATTTAATCCATCAAACGCTAGAGTTTAATGCAATATTAAAATCAATGCCTGAATTTGACGAAAATTTTTTTCAATTTAAAAATGATGCGCGAATTCAATGGCTGGCTACTTTAATTAAAACGTCAGAGCAAAAAAAAATACTGGTCATTTGTTCTTCCAAAGAAAAGGCAAAAGCAGTTGAACAAAGTCTTCGAAATATTTTAAATATTGAAATTGTTCTTTTTCATGAAGAACTTTCTTTATTACAAAGAGATAAAAATGCAAGTCGATTTGCTTATAACGATGGAGCCCAGATTTTAATTTGCTCAGAAATCGGAAGCGAAGGACGAAATTTCCAATTTGCCCATAATATGGTATTGTTTGACCTTCCAGTTAACCCGGAACTTCTCGAACAAAGAATCGGCCGACTGGATCGTATCGGTCAAAAAGAAACCATTCATATTCATGTTCCCTTTTTTAAAGGGAGTGAGTATGAAATTTTAGCTCGTTGGTACCACGAAGGTTTAAACGCTTTTGTTCAAAATATTCCAGGCGTTCATTTAATTTTTGAAACCATGAAAGATAATTTATTAAATATCATTTCTAACAAAAGTTTTCATGAACTCAATGAGCTAATCTCCAAAACAAAACTGTATTGTGCTGAAACAGCAAAAAAATTCAGCAAAGGTAAAGATCATCTACTTGAATTAAATTCTTTTCGACCAGAAATAGCTCAGAAATTAATTACACAAATACAAAACGTAGACCATTCAAATGAAACTGAAGAAATGATGCTCGATATTTTTGAATCGTTTGGAATTGAAGAAGATTTAATTTCAGATAAAACGTATAAACTAAACTTATCATTTTTAAACAGCGATGATTTTCCACTGCCGGTTCTACGAAAAGATGATCTGGTCATAACCTTTGACCGTACAACAGCGGTTAGTCATGAGCATATGGAATTTATAAGCCGTGATCATCCTTTGGTTTCAAGTTCAATTGAATTTTTACTGACATCAGAAAAAGGAAACTGTTCGCTTGCTATTTTACAAAGCGATCAAAAACAAAAAATCTTGCTAGAAACGATTTATGTACTCGAGTGTGTCGCTCCCCAGGGTTTGCATCTCGACCGTTTTTTACCGCCTACTCCGATTCGAGTGATTGTAAATCACCTTATGGAGGATTGTGGCAATATTTACACTCATGAATTTTTATCAACCCATTTAAAAAATACAGAAAGAGCAAAAATTTTAGATAACCCGCAGTTTAAAGGCGAATTGTTCCCAAATATGGTTAAAAAATGTGAAACCATTGCAAATGCATCTGGAAATAAAATACGCAACAATGCCATACATCAGATGGACACTTCAATGACAATAGAGATCAATCGTTTAAAAAATTTGCAAAAAATTAATGTAAATATTGAATCGAAACAAATTGATGATTACAAAGATGAACAAAAATTACTCGGCAATATCATCGAAAACTCAAGGGTTCGACTGGACTCGCTAAGGCTAATTTTGAGTAAAGATTTGGGGTAAGACTTTTAACTCAATCTGCTATGAATTTTTTTCGCGATTGCACTTTTTATGAATAAATTTTATAATCGAAAAAACAAAGTAATCAATTAACTTTATATAGTTTTTTGACTACTTTGTTTCAAACACGGCAGTTAAGAGCGCGTCTAAAACTTGGGCACGCTCTTCCGGTACAGGGATGTACCGGCATCTCAAAATCCATGGATGGGTTTTGGGACGCTCTCTAAATAAAATTTATTACTTCTTCTTTGCAGAAGCTTTTTTCACAGCCGTTTTATCTTTAATATAAAACAATTCGTCGGCGGGTTTTAACGGTCTGCCCAACCAAAGAGGTCTGCGCAATCCTCCAGGACCTGGAGCTGGTCTGGTTTTCTTTAGCCAGTCTCTATATACCTGCATGGATTTTTTTGTATCAACAGACACATCGCCGTATCGATCATCAGGGTACGCGATTTCAACGCTGACCTTCTGATGCCAGCAATGGGCCCCGCTGACAGGATCCGGATGAACTGCATGGGTGATATCTTGATGAACGCCGCCATCACTCCAGTAAATTCGCTTTGTATCAGAATTGCTGGAATGAAAAGGACGAATACCATCCATTACGCGCATATTCCATGTATCGCCGTCTTTGGTAACATTTACCAGATTTGATGCCCATCGGTTGCCCTTTGGATCTTCCAGTTTGCGCCATCGACCTATGTGGTGAGAACAGGCAACCACGCCAGGACGAATTCCTTCGGTTACCCATACTCTGTTGACAAAATAACCGATCTCGGTATTAACCCGAATTAAATCTCCGGTTTTTACGCCCATTTTTTCAGCATCTGAAGTATGCATCCATACCGGATTTTTATTGGCAAGTTCAACCAGCCATTGTGCGTTTCCGGATCTTGAGTGAATTAAATTTGGCAAACGAAATGTCGGCAATAATGTAAATTCACCCTTGTTTCGGTTGATTTTACTTTCATGAATATGACTTTTTATATAAACCGGTAAACTGTATTCAGGCCATTTCCAGTCGATCATGGTTTGAGAAAACAATTCCTGCTTTCTTGAAGGGGTATGAAAACCCTCTACAGCTTCGCCGTTAATCATCACGCCGATGGTTTTGCCGTCTTTTACAACACAGTTACTTTTTTTATCCACCTTCGCTCCTGCAGTATTTACTTTTGAAAGATGCTTGTTGTAGGTTTTTTTCTCAACTTCAAAAACGCCATACTTTTTCATATATTCCAAAGGAGTTAGTTTTTCTGCTTTAGCTTTCTCTGGCAGACCAGGCAGTTTTTCAAAAGCATACTGGTAATATTCATCAATGGTAATTTTTTTATCTTTTCGATAAGGTGAAATAAAATGTTTACGAATACCCAATGACCCGTCCGGATCCATTTTCCAGGAAAGCTCAATCCAGAATTCATCTTCTTCCCAGACTTCTCCTGGATTTGTTTCATAGGTAAATTCAACTTTTTTACCCATACGTTTTGCTGCTTCTCTTAAAACCGGCTGACGAAAACCAACCCACTTGCCGGCATGAGTTTCATAGCTGATCCAGTCATGACGTTCTGAAGAATGTCCCATCGGTAAAACATAGTCGGCGTAATAAGCAGTTTCATTCCAGGTAGGCGTAAGAGCTACGTGTAAGCCAACTTTTGATTCATCTTTTAAAACATCCATCCAGGTAAAACCATCGGGATATGTCCATACCGGATTAAATACGCGAGTAAAATATACATCAATTTTACTGCTGCCATCTTTTAACATATGCGGTAAAAGAAAACTCATCTCATAATGAGATAACGGATATTCTTTAGGAAAATGTAGTTCATTCCAGAATTTATGAGCGGCGGGTGAATCAAAAACATGAGGTTTAACCTTCTGCCATGCGCTTGGAGAAGTTCCGCCGACAGTACCTACACTGCCCGTAAGTACACTTAAAAAATGAAGTGATCTTGCCACAGCCCAACCGCCTTCGTTTCCCATTGTAGCTGCTCGCCATGTATGGCATGAAAACTGTTTCCCGGCTTTGCCAATTTCATGAGCAATGTCAATGATCATTTTTGCTTCGATTCCGCATTCTTTAGCTGCAAATTCAGGAGTATAATCTTTATAGGTCTTAATTAAAGATTCTATAAAATTATCAAACGTCGATTTAGCCTTTGGTTCAAAATACTCCATATAATTTTGCCAGTTCACCCAGTTTTCAAGAAAATCGCGATCATACAATTTTTCTTCGAGAATGATTTTAGCCATAGCCAACAGCATTGCGGCTTCCGTTCCAGGGTATGCGGCAACCCAGTAATCAGCCATACTTGCTGTATTGCTTAGTCGAGGGTCAATGACGGCAAGTTTGGTACCGTTGTTCATTGCTTCCATTATTCTTTGAGCGTGAGGATTAAAATAATGACCTGATTCAAGGTGCGCGCTGATCAACAAAATAAATTTTGCATTGGCATGATCCGGCGATGGTCGATCAAATCCAGACCAAAGTGCATAGCCAAGTCTTGCGCCGGCAGAACAAATGTTGGTATGACTGTTATGCCCGTCGACGCCCCATGCGTTTAGCACTCTCTCAATATAACCTTCATGACCAGGGCGGCCAACGTGATAAGTAATTTCATTGTTTCGCCCTTCTTTAAGCGCAGTATGTATTCGTCCTGAAATAGCATCGAGCGCTTCTTCCCAGGAAACTTTTTCCCATTGACCGCTGCCTCGCTCGCCTTTTCGTTTCATCGGATATAAAATTCGATCTGTGTCGTCAATCTGGTTGATCGTAGCCGGGCCCTTCGCGCAGTTTTTACCGCGACTTCCAGGGTGATACGGGTTTCCTTCAAATTTTTTCACCTTCATGGTTTCTTTATCTACATAGGCGATTAAACCGCAACCTGATTCACAGTTAAAACAGTTGGTTGGTACAATCATGTACTTTTTCTTTTGCTTTTGCGGCCATACTTTGGGATCATATTCTTCCCAGTTATTCCATTTTTCTATAGGTGGAAATTTAGTTAATTCGTTGTTAAATTCCGGTTGATCATTTTTACCTTTTCCGTGTAAACCTGGTATCAGGTTTAACGACTCTGCAATTTTTTCAATAAAAGTTGGTTTATAGTGTGGTTTTGACATAATTTTTCCTTTTACTTAACTCAAGGCGACCAATTGAGGGGCTCTTACCCAGATGTGTTCTGTAATGTACATACCTGTCAGCACGCAAAGTCCCGCCAGTGCCGCTGCTGCAGGGTTTGCCGCTGATATCCCGAGTGATAAAATGATCAGGGGAATTACATGCCCAATCAATAAACTGCCGCCATAAAACAATAAACCGAATTTTTTTCCTACAATCATACCAACCGTAAGTTTGGCGTCTGTTGTCGGGTGAGGAACTTTTAATTCCAGAGCAATTACAATTAAATTTAAAAATAGCGCTCCAGTTAAAACATCAGTTAAAAGACCGGTTAAATTGACAGTCATCGAATTTAATCCTGACGTCATGATTAAAAAAGCCGAACCCGCAATTACTGTATGAATCAACATGTGTAAAGGCAGCATTGGACTTTGCCAGAAATCGCGTCCTTTTGCCTGGGCCAGTAAAAATCCAGTGTAAATTCCAAGCACAATACCTGCGACAAGTCCGCCAATGTATCCCATGGTGATCAATGACTCAACACCAGTAAGACTGCCTAAAATCCATAGCGCCAGAAAAAAACCAAACGTTGAAAGTATGTAGCCGCCCCGTGTAAGCCATGAATTAAACTGTGGACGTAAAATCACATATAAAAAACGAGATGGTTTATCGAGATCTTTAATCAAGAAAATGGTCGTTAAAATTAAAAATCCAAAAGAAGCTAAAACATTAAACCATTCAAAAGTTTGCGTTTGCATTGAAGTATTTCCTGTAACAGAATCTTTGAAACCGCTTAATGATACCGCAGCTGTGATGATAAAAAGCCCTGCTGAAATTGCCTTACTCCACAGATAGGCCGGCAATTCCCAACCCCATTGAGGACCTTTTGAAGGGGCGTCATGTGTTCGATGCATTACACCTTTCATTAGTTTAGCATCCTGCCCGCCAGCATTTGCCAGAAAAACGCCATTTTCTGCCAGACTTTCTTTTTCGTAATCAGCTTTGTTTGAGTTTAAATTATGTAAAAATCTGGATTCATCATTTACAATTCGTTTTTCAGCATATTTGGCATAATGACCTACCCCCGCTGCCTGTGAAAACTGCTGGTATTGATTTGTCGGCGGAGCCGCCATCGGATGAAGAGCCGAGGCCTCGCTGTTAATATAATACAACTTGGGAGTGGTACCTTTTTCAGCTTTACGAGTCTGTAACTGGTTTCTACCCATGAGCTTACTTATAGCTGAAGACGGATCATCCATATCGCCGCAAATGATGGCTTCTTCAGGGCATACATTTACGCACGCCGGGTTTAAACCTTGATCAATGCGATGAGCGCAAAAGTTACATTTTGCGGCCGTCATGGTATTTGGATCTATGTATAATGAATCGTAAGGACAGGCCTGGGTGCACGACTTACATCCGATACATCGCTGATTGTTAAAATCAACAATACCATCTTCGCGTTGAAAGAGCGCCCCAACAGGACAAATGTCCACACAGGGTGGATTTTCACAATGATTGCACCGCATGACTGTAAAATAACGACGACTATCAGGAAAAGTTCCTTTTTCTATATATTTAACCCATGTTCTGTTTACGCCTATCGGTACGCTGTGCTCTGATTTACACGCGACGGTGCAGGCATGACATCCGATACATTTTCGATTATCCAGTATAAATCCGTATTTCATGATTACTCTCTCATTCCTCAATTTTATTGTGATACAGCTTTCGCCAGAATTACAATAATTTCAACGTAACTGCCATTACATTATTAAACGGTTAATAAAAAAAAACCTCTCCGTTTTACAAGTTTTTTTATATCTATTTTTTCTAATATAATAATTATCTGTTATTCTTGTTTGAATCTTAAATGTTATGATGAATTTTTAACCTTTGGGGGTAGCCGAAGAGTTGTTTAAAAATCATTCGTTTTATTTCATTTCTATTACCGTGTCTTTTTGATTTGTTCCGCTTGCGCAAAACATATTCAAACGCTACTTGACAAGTCTGTTTAACGTGATTAATGTTAAAAGCGCCAAATATACGACACAAACCATGGATTAATACTTAACAAGGGGTGTGCTTCACAATATTTAAAATTAATGCGGAGCCACTTCAAGTTTGAACATGTATAAATTAAACAGACATAGTACTAGTACTATAAATTAAATTGAAATTATAAGTGCTAATTTTCATGATTTTAAACAACTCTAAGGCGAGGGGGTGTTGAAAGAAACAGTATTGGCATTCATATCAAAAACCCCCTTTTATTTAATTATTAATGGTTGCCCCTTTATTAGAATTGTATACTATTGTCTAGAGAAAAGACCACAGGAATGAAATGAAAAAAACAAAGATTTATTTAATTGGAGCGGGACCGGGCGATCCTGAATTGCTCTCACTAAAGGCTGTCAAGGCCATACAAAATTCACAGGCTATACTATATGATCAACTTGTAAACAAAGAAGTTCTCAAGCATGCTGCGCCTGAGACGAAACTTGTCTACGTCGGAAAGAAAAAAGGGGCTCATGTCATTCCGCAGGATGAAATCAACAACCTGCTTGTTGATCTTGCGTCAAAATACGACGTAGTTTCCAGGCTAAAAGGAGGGGATCCTTTTATTTTTGGCCGCGGCGGCGAAGAGCTTGAACACCTTGCCCGTCATGGTTATTCCTGCGAAGTCATTCCCGGCATTACAGCGGCCTCTGCGGCTGCAGCTGCCATTGGCCTGCCCCTTTCGCATAGAGATTATGCCTCTCAAATTATTTTTATCACCGGTCATAAAAAAGAAGATGGCGATTATTCTGCTTTTACAGAACTTGACCTTCATGACAAAACTGCGGTTATTTACATGGGAGTAACTGCCTTATCAGAAATGGTCAGCGAGATTTGTAAAAAAAACGGCAACTGTAATATTCCTGTCGCCATCATTGAAAATGCAACTCTGCCTTTGCAGCGTGTCGTTCGCGGTAATCTGGGAAATATTTCTGAAATTGCCCAAAAAGCAGATGTAAAACCGCCTGCTCTTTTAATCATTGGAAATGTTGTAAATTTTATGGACAATATTGAGAAAATTAAAAATGAGGTTTAAAAGCGCCAAATACCCGGGCAAATCAATTTAAAATCGAAAAAGGAGGAACTATGGAAGATCCAGGACTGCATTTTTACGATAGAGAAATCAGGGGGGCTAAAGAACGCATTAATCCGATTTTTGCTCTCGACATTGAAGATGAATGGCCGCTTATCAACGGGCAAAATCTTGAAATTATGTTTGATCACTTGATATCTACAGTGAGTTTTCCGTTTCGTGCCGAGTTTGCCATGCCCGATCGTGAAAAAGGCGGAGAACATATAACCATCATCGATGTTCACAATATCCTCGACCCTGATACTACGGAAGATTTAGCCGCTTATGGGCTGGTTTGTGAAGCCAGCGACGATAGAGGAAATTTCAAAGTTCCTTTAAGCGAGATTGTAATTCAACAGGACGACCCCAACTATAGACTCATTGAAGATTACTGCGTCTGGTACTGGGAAGTCAAGCAACTGTAAATTGTCGCTTCCATGGGCCGCATTAAAATAAAATCCTGATCAGGAAGAATTGTGCTTTTTTCAAGATGTGTTGAAAATAATACTTTTAATGCTCCTTCCGGGGAACTTTTAATTTTACTGCTTTTATTTTTTAAATTTAAAACAACTAAAATGGATTCATTTATATATGTTCGAAAATAAGCAATGATCCCTTCTTTACCGTCTATATGAACCTTCCATTTGCCTCGATGCAGAGCTTGGTTTTTATTTCGCAAAGAGATCAATTCTTTATAATAATTTAACAGCGAATCTGGATTTTTTTTCTGTATCATTACATTTGAGGTTTCATAATCTGCATCTACCGGCAGCCATGTTTTTTCTGAATTGGAAAAACCCGCGTTTTTTTGTGAGTTCCATTTCATCGGCGTTCTTGAAGAATCTCTTCCATTGTATAAAGGCCAGAACTTTAAACCCAGAGGATCAACAATGTCTTTTTTTTTCAGCCCGATACTTTTCATTCCCAGCTCTTCTCCGTAATATACAATCGGTGTACCGGGCAATGTTAAAAACAGTGTGGCCAGAACTTTAGCTTTTTGAAACTTGTGTTTTCCCCTGCAAAAACGGCTAAAACTTCTTTTTTGATCATGATTGGATAACACATGCACCGGCCAGCCATTTTCTCCTACGGCATGAATCCACCTTGATACGGTTTTAAAAATTAAACGGGCATTCCAAAATCTGTACATCATGGAAAAATCAAAAGCCATATGAAGAGAATCTTGACCATTTCCCATATAAAACGCTGATAATTCAGGATCTCCCGGCGGCATTGTAAATACTTCTCCAATGGTAACACTTTCTGGATACTGATCAAATAGTTTTCTAATCATTTTTAATATCGGGAAAATTTTGTTATTGTTTTTATTATATATTTGTTTTTGAAATATTTTAAAAAAAAATCTTGATGGATTATCACGAAATTCTTTATCTTTAATTAACCAGTTGACCATATCGAGTCGAAAACCAGAAACTCCGAGATCCATCCAGAATTTAAATATTTTTACAAATTCATCTTGGACTTCAACATTTCTCCAGTTTAAATCCGGTTGGTTTTTTAAAAATGAATGGAGATAATATTCTTTTGTTACACAGTCATATTTCCACGCCGATTGAAAAAAACCTGTAATCCAGTTGTTTGGCGGGCCAATCCATTTACCCTTTTTCCAGATGTACCAGTTTCTCTTTAAATTATTCGCCGATGAACTAGATTCAATAAACCAGGGATGCAGTTGAGATGTATGATTTACAGCAATGTCTAAAATAATATACAAACCCCGTCTGCGGGATTCATTTAATAACTGTTTAAAATTGTCCATAGTACCATACTGCGAATCAATTGAATAATAATCCGAAATATCGTAACCAAAATCAAACATCGGCGATTTAAATACAGGAGAAAGCCATATTCCTGAAAAACCCAGATCTTTTATATAATCAAGTTTTTCGATTACACCCTGTAAATCCCCTATTCCGTCATCATTGGAATCGTAAAAACTCCTGACATACAAATGATACAATACGCCATGTTTCCACCATAAATAATTTACCTGACTCATTTTTTTTCAGGTAAATCAAGATTTTTTAACAACTCTTTTAATATATTGTCTTTATGATATTGCTTTGATCTTTCCAGCGCATTTTTACGCATTTGTTTAATCTTGTTTATATTCGTAAAATGTTTGACAACCATTTCAGAAAGTAACTTTTTATTTTTAGCAAGATAACCGCTTTTACCGCTTTCAATGATTTCTCCCGGCCCCATGATATCATATGCTGCAACAGGAAGTCCGCACCCCAGGGCTTCGAGAACCACCAATCCAAAAGTATCAAATGTTGAAGGAAGAACAAGAAGATCCGCACTTGAATATATCTGAGGTAATTTGTCATGGTCAATCCAGGGTATATGTATCAGATCGGGAATTTTTTCTTTTAACTCAAACTCTGCTGGTCCGCTGCCAACTACAACTAAACGGACTTGCGAAATTTCTTTTTTAACAATCTCGTAAATGTAAGGTAAGTCCATGACTCCTTTTTCTTTACTTACACGACCAACAAATAAAAGTATTTTTTCGTTTTTTTCTGTTCCAAATACTTCTTCAGGTTTAAACGTTTTTGGAATAAACTTGGCATCAACCCAGTGAGCTGTTTTAAATATTCGTGACGATTCGATTCCTATATCTTTTCCCGAAAGCCATTTTTGCTGATCGTTGTTTAAAACAAAAAGATAATCGTATTGTCGATAAAAAACCCTTAATAATCTACGAAATCGATTTACCATGTGTATATCTGATTCGATGTTGATCTGGGCAAATGTAAGCCAGTCCGTATGTAAAAAGAAATATGCAGGCACCGAAAAGGCGTTTTTTAATGCCATAGAAATTAATCCCATCGAACCCTCTGTAGAACATACCAAACGGTCATAAGAACCTTCATCAAAAATACGATGAACTTGAAGTAAATCTGGAATTCGAAAAGGTTGTTGTTCATACATCGGTACAGTAAATTCAAAAACCGGTCGAACTACAATTAAATGGTCATCTGGCTCAATAGTATCACTGCATACCAATATATCAATTGGTAAATTACGTCTTTTTATTTCTTCGTGTAATACTCTTAGTGAATGTGCAACGCCGTTTTTATCTGAAAAAGTATCGGTCAGCCACAAAGCCCTGGCTGGTTGTTCCAGTGCCCTCATTTTCTGCGCCATTTCATCAAGCAAAGGTCTTGAGTTATGAAGTACTCTTGTTCCCGCAAAAGCAGCCCCATAAATTACCGACGCAGCAAGAAATGGAAAAGGAAGTCCATCTAAAAATTGTTGTAAAGACATATTGGCTTCTTTACTTTTTTTCTTTTCCATGCCGATATAACGTCCAAATTCAAGGGGTAATTCCAGCGACCTTACAAAAGACTCAAAATTAAATTTCTCTGACTTCTGATCTGAAAGTAACTTTTCAAGTTTTTTACCCAATCTGGAAAAAAATATTTTATTTAATTTCTCGTTGCTAAACATAATCGATGTATTTAAATACTCAGGCGTCAGCTTTTCAGGGGTCTCTTTTCTAATAACGGCAATTTCTCTTGCAATTTGAAAAATCTCACGATATTCAGATTTAATAAACCATGATTTGGTCTTCGAAGGAACCTGCCCCTTAAAACACTGATGAAATGTTTTTAGAAAACTCATGGTGACCTTGTGTCTTCTTAACTCAAGAAAACCGTTTCCAAGAACAAGCGCCTCTAATTTTTCCAAAGGTTCACCTTTATGAAGAATGATCCGAATTAAACCCGGATCACGCATATAAAGAGGAATTTGGCAGAAATAATCCAAAAATGCAACCATTAGCCGTTCGCTTTCATTATGCGTACCATAAGGCGCCATTTTACCATCTCGAATAGCTTCTAGCGCCAGCTGCGAACGCGACTGTCTGGCAAGTTTTCCTTTTAAATTTGGTACATGAAGATACGTACCAGAAAGACCGGGGAAAATTCCCATATGACTGTCGGAACCTCCGGAAATAGATTTCTTGTTTAAACGGCAATAATCGGTAATTTCTAACTTATATTTTTTAGCAAACGCATTTACCCTGGAAGGGCTCAATCGTTCTACCCATTCTTTCATTAATAAATTTTGTCTTGTATTTCGCTGACCGTTTACCACTTCAAATCGCTCAAAAATAACCGACAGCTTCTCAAAAAATGAAATCGGCGGGATACCTTTAACACTATAATAATAAAGAGGGTGAGCCCAGATTGTTGGAATATTATGTTCATTTGTATATACTAAAAATTTATACAAATTGTAGCGTAGTTTATTTAGTCTTATTTCTTCTTCAGCGCTAAATCCATATGTCAACACATGGATCCAAATGTTATAATCAGGAACATGGCAAGTAAACTCGGCTGCCGTAAGAATGTCCATACCCCGATCCTGAAGTTCAAAACATGAACGTGCATTGTTATGATTTGTAATCGTATAGGTGTCACAACCATGTCTTTTTAATGCGCCAATAAGTTCGTCAGTTTCAAGCCATGTTTCTGGAATTTCCAGAAGTCTGCCGAGAATTTCGTCGGGAACATCACTGTTTTTATCATGGCAGTGCAAATCTACCTGGAGTCTCTCTTCAACAGGGAAACGATCTTTTTGAGTCTTCATAAACTGATCAAAATCGTTTATTAGAGATTGTTTAAAGCTTACGTTTGTTTGATTTTTACTTACAGAAACAGATCTATTTTGCATATTTACTTAACCTTTGATTCTTTATTATGATCCATCTCAAACCATATTCAAACTATACAGGATAATAGCTAAGTGAGAATTAAGGTTTTGTTAAGAAACTGTTAAAAAGATTAAAATAAATAAAGTTATTACGAATTTTATTAAATTCCCCGTGAAAAACGTTTTGTAAATTCTTCGCTAGGTTTTCGATAGGCATCAAAAATTTTACCAAGATGACGAACGATATATCTTCCATAAGGTTTTACTTCGATTTTATCCGGATAAATTTTAACAAGTTCATTTTTTTCAAATTCCCGTAAATTCTCAATTTCTGTACTAAATTTTTTATTAAAATCAATACCCCATAAGGTATTACATTCATTGATATCAAGATACAGATTGTTCATGATAGATTGAATTATATAACTTCTTAATTTATCTTCATTGTTTTGTTTAATGCCTTTTTCAAAAAGTTCGACTTTGTCGCGAACCGATTTTTCATATGCGCGAAGTTTTACATGATTTTGAACAAAGACTCCCTGCACATGCGATATCGCACTTGGGCCAAACGCCAATTGATCAAGATTTGCCTGGGTAGTATAACCCATAAAATTTCTGTGCAAACTTTTGTTTTTTAAAGCCTGACTCATTGGATCTTCGACTTTTGCAAAATGATCCATGCCAATACTGACATAACCATTCATATTAAGTTGAGATTCGACGGATAAATATATACGTAGCTTTTCAGAAGCATTCGGCATTGCTTCAACGGGCATTTGCGCCTGATGTTTTTTAATCCATGGAATATGAGCATAACTAAACATAGCCATACGGTCAGGTTTAAATTTTAAAATCCAGTTTATATTGGCCTGATAAGTTTCCAGATTTTGAAATGGCAGGCCATAAATAAAATCAACATTAACCGAGGTAAACCCCAATTCACGCGCTTTTTGAAAAAGTTCATCAATATGAGTCATGTTTTGAATACGTCCGATAGCTCTTTGAGTCTGTTCATTTACATCCTGAATCCCGAAACTCACTCTGTTAAAACCAAACGAGCGTAAATTTTCAAGATAAGTCACGTCCATTACCATAGGGTCAAGTTCAATACTAAGTTCTATATCTGAACTAAAAATAAAATAATTATGCAGAAAATCCATGAGCTTTTGCCAGTCTGAAATCCTTAAAAAATTAGGTGTTCCGCCGCCGAAATGAAGCTGACTTACAACAGGTTTAAATTTTATAAAACTGGTTTTATAAATGATTTCATTCATTATATCTTTTAAAAAATCATCATTCATTTCTTTTCGTTTGCTGACAATTACATTACAGCCACAGTAAAAACATCGGTGTTCACAAAAAGGAATGTGCAGATACAGACTTACTGGTTTTTCGGAAGTCATTTCAGTTAGAGCTGTAAAATAATCTTGCGGGTTAAAGTCGGCGGAGAACTCAACCGCCGTCGGGTATGACGTGTATCTGGGCACTGGCGTGTTGTATTTGTGAATGAGCCTTTCGATATCTATTGTGTCCATTTGAACAATACGTAATTTTTAATCTCATACGTCAACGTAGATTGTAAATTATGTCAGAAAATTGTTTAAACAAAAAATATTACTAACTTTTTATTAAGATTTTGTTACATTTTATGACTTCTCAATAAACTATGATCTTTAAAATATTTTGATTCGCTCACCTCACTTTTAATGTAAAAATTCCTGATCATCACGAATCCAGGCTTTTTAGTTTCAATATAAAATTCCTGTTGACCTGACAGAAGAATTAACATTAAAAACCATATCAAAAGGAGTTATCATGAAAATTACCACTTACTTTTCTCTGTTTTTTTTTACTTTGCCGCTTTCAACACATGCTTTTGAAGTGAGTAAAAAAACCTGGATAGAAGGTATGACTTCGGCATTACCGGCAGCTTTTTGCAATTCCAGTCAATATTTCAGACAGTGTTTTAACATAACCGCTATTGAATGTGAAGAAACTGCCCTTTCTGCAACAAGAATATGTATTAAAGAAAACGAAGAAAAAATACCCGACGTACTCGTTCAACCAGAAGATGGCAGAAACTGGGGCACAAAAATCGGTTCCTGTGCAGGCAAGACCTTTGAATTATCTCTCATAAAAAAACGCATTAATAATGATCAATGTAACGACCCGTCAAATTGGCAATAATTTAGTTGACATAACGTCAATGTAGAAACTCAGGTACATGTAACAAAAAAGAATTAAAATTGATGCAAAGTAAAGCTTGTATAGAACGTTATATTAGTTATATATAATACTTTTTTTGGACGTTAAATGATTCTTTCTTTATATTAAAAAAGTTTTGTATCAAAAAAGATTTTAAATAATCTAAGGAAACAATAATGAGTAAAATAAAAGATGTCATGGACAATCAGAAAATAAAAAAACTTCTAAGCGCGAAAACACCCGAAGAGTATATTGATAACTCGGTAAAAAGCAAACTACCACAGAGAGATAAAGCGCGTGCAACAAAAATATGGCTCGAACAGACCGACTTTACAATTGAGGACATTTCTTATGCCAGAAACCGACATCCTTACTGGAAAGCTATAAAACAAAAAAATCATCAGTTTAGAACAAGAAAAAGATTCAGTGATTTTAACTACAGTACAGGGAACACTCAACCTTGGACAATTGAATTGTTAAAGCAATTCCTCGAAGTTAACGATAAAATCACAGACAGAGAACTTGCCCAGCAATTTAAAAGGTCACTGCCATCCATTCAGGCAATTCGCAGAAGAATTAACCTTGCCAATAGAATTTTTGAGCTTGAAGGAGCTGCAAAAGTTAACAAAAGTATGATTCTAAAGAAAATTGTTTCTGATGAAAAAGTACTTCGTAAAAAATTAAATGAAATAAAAGACAACAACGGGATGAATAGCGTACAAAAAAAGAAGAAAAAATAATTTTAAATTGCTATCAACTGGTTTAAGTTCTATTGGCATATCGCCTCTCGAAAAAATAACCTTTCAAAATAAAGAGATTTACATAAAAAGGGATGATTTACTTCATCCCTTTTTTAATGGAAACAAAGCACGAAAACTTCATTACTTAATCAAAACACGTAATTTTGAATTTGATCATTTGATTTCATGGGGCGGATCTCAGTCCAATGCAATGTATGCCTTATCAAGCCTGGCAAACCTTAAAAAATGGGAATTTACGTATTTCACACATCAAATTGATCCTGTAATTAAAAATAATCCTTCTGGAAACTTAAAGAATGCTCTTGAAAATGGAATGAAACTTCTCGAACTTAAGACCAGAGAATACGTTGAAATTATAAATTTTTTACCTCAACAGTTCAGCGATCAAAAATCTCACATTGTTCCCATGGGAGCTCAAAGCAAACTTGCAGAAGAAGGCATCAAACTTCTTGCAGCTGAACTCAAAGAACAAATTTACCAATTAAAACTAAAAGAACAAAATACTGATATTTTTCTTTCATCGGGAACCGGTACAACGGCAGCTTTTCTGGCAAAACATATGCCCGATTTTCAGGTTTATACGGTTGCCTGCGTAGGAAAACTAAACTATTTAAAAGAACAAATTAAACAAATTTGTTTCGTTCCTGAAAATTTAATTATGCTTGAATCGATTTTAAACATTCCATTTGCCAGACCCCACAAAGAGTTGTTTCAAATTTACAAAGAATTAAAAAATGCAGGAATAGAGTTTGATTTAATTTATGATACACAGGTATGGCTATGGATAAAAAACTACTTTGATAAAATAAAAAACAGGGACATCATTTTTATTCATTCCGGCGGAGTACACGGTAATGAAAGTCAACTCAAACGATATCACCGAAATGGCATTGTTTAAACACAATACCAAAAATTGTCAGGGAGCCAAACACCATATAACTCCATGCACGCCGAACTTCAATGCGCTTGACCTAAGTCAAACACTTTGTTCGCGGCATGAATGAATATCCGGCGTTTAAAGCAAGGACTTCTCACCTGTCTTTATACATTTTATCAATAATTTTTTGATACTTTGCCGTTATTACATGTCTCTTTATAGAAAGCTTGGCGGTTAATTCGTCGCCAACATCAAATGTTTTATCAATTAAGGCAAAATCAACAATGCGCTCAAAAGGTTTAAATCCATTTTCTGCGCTAATCAACCGTTTTAAATCTTCTTTTATTAAAAATTTTACCTGATCATTATTGCATACTTCTTTAAGGGTACTTCCATGCTCTTGAAGCATTTCAAGACTGGGAACAATCAGCACCCCCAGGTATTTCTGATCCTGACCGACAACCATGCAATTATCCACATACACAGACTGATTGATCATGATTTCAATAGGTACCGGCTCTGCGTTTTCACCGCTTAACAATACGATGGTATCTTTTGTTCTGCCGTATAATTTCAAGCTTTGGTTATATGTCATCATGGCAATGTCTCTGGTATTAAACCAGCCGTCTTTTGAAAGAACTTCCGCCGTCGCAATTTTATTTTTATAATAACCAGACATTACCTGGGGTCCCTTTACATGGAGCTCGCCTTTAACGCCGTATTGACCAGGATAAATGATGTGACCGTCATTTAAATCCATGATTCTTGCCTCTGTAAGCGGATATAGAGGACCTATGGTTCCAATGACCAGATCATCAAGATGACGAACAGAAAGTACAGGACAGGTTTCAGTCAACCCATAACCTTCCAGTACAGGAATACCAATGTTGTTAAAAAAAAGATCCACATGCATGGGCAATGCTCCGCCACCGGATACCGATCCCTTTAACATTCCTCCTGTCGCAGCCCTGATTTTTTTTAAAACAATCGCATCAAAAAACTTAAAAGCAGGAAAAAGGGCAACACAAATCAAAACCTCGTATAAAGCTCTAGCTGATGATATAATTGGACTGCGTCCGGTTGTATCTAATTCTTTACCTTTTAAAAAACGCACTGCCCGATTATAATTTTCTGAAACATAATATGCTGCATGAAACATTGCCTTTTTTACCGGAGATGATTTTTCAATATTATTGTAAATACCAAGGTAAACTTTTTCCCAAAGCCGCGGAGCTGACGCCATGAATGTGGGTTTAACCAGTTTCATGTCATCTCGCAGGTTTCGTAAAGAAGTGTAGTATGTGCCGCAACCGCTTATCAGCGCAACCATTTCAAACATTCGTTCAAAGATATGCCAAACGGGTAAAATGGAAAGCATACGGTCGTATTCATTAATTTTAATCGGAATGTGTTCGATTTGAGACAAAATATTACTGTGGGTAAGCATCACCCCTTTGGGAACTCCGGTCGTTCCCGATGTGTAAATCAATGTGAACAAATCGCTGCCCTTGATTTTTTTGCAGGCAGCATCGAGCTTCTTTTGATTTTTTTCTCTTGATTTTTTTCCTTTTTCCATTAAATCATATAAATGAAAAACACCTTTAGGCGCTTTTTCGCCTTTTGCCATTAATATAATTTTTTTTAATTTAGGTAATTTACGCTGATTTTTTTTTATTTTTTCATATAACTTTAAATTTTCAACAAACATTATTTTCATATCTGAATGAGGTACAATGTGTATAATGTCATGATCGGTTACATCACTTCCTCTGGGTACATCGGCTGCTCCGCAAAATATCACGGCCATATCGGCTAAAATCCATTCATACCGATTGTCTGCAAACAACCCCACATGATCGCCGTTTTTTACGCCCAGTTCCAGTAGCCCCATCGCGAGATCTTGCACTTGCTCATATAACTCGCCAAATGAAACCTCTTCAAATTTTTCACCTACCCGATAAGCAAAGGCAGGCCGATCTTTATATTTTTGCGCTGAATTCGCCAGCACTTGAGTTAAATTTTTCATATTATTACTCCTACATTTAAATATACTAAACTTACCCAATATTTGAATAATTAAGTTATTTATTCATTAAAAACTTACACTTGATCATAATACAGCAACAATTTTTACATAAAACAGAAATACATACATTCTTGTATTATTGTATACCAAGGTAACAAAATATTGATTAAAAAGCAAATCAAAAGTTTTACAATTCAACAATTGGTCAAACTTAAAATTATAACGAGTGGCTGCATTTTGTCAGAAGTAGCCGCTCCACAATTATATTTTTATTTACGCCATAATATATGTATAACAATTTACTAAATGAGTAAAAAAAATACGTTCATCAGTCTACTGACCTTTATATTAATATTTTTATCATCTTCTGTTTTTACCCAAACATCAAATAATCAAGAAGGGTCAAGCTCTAAAGCGCCCATTAAAGCCGTAACAGAATCAGGCGAATCTGTAAATCTCTACTTCGACGGAACTTGGAAATATGTGCCCAAAGAACTTCGCGCTATCAATTCTAAAAAATTTACTACTCCTTCCCTCTCAAAAGACAATGTAAAAGGAAAGAATACACAATATACAATCAATTATGATTCTAAAAAATGGAAAATTCTTGAAAAAAGTCTAAGCGAAATCGCCGAATACAGTCTTGAGTACACGGATGCCAAGGCATATGCCATGGTAGTTCCTGAAAATGAATATATTCCCATGGAGGAATTAAGAAATGTCGTTATACAAAACGTACGCGAGGCATCAAGCTCGGTTAAAATATTAAATGAAGAAGAACGAGTTGTAAATGGCGTAAAAGTGATCATGCTGACAATAAAGGCAAACATCGAAGGTATGAATTTCATTTATATGTATTATATTTATTCAGAAAAAAAATCCTCTTTTCAAATCGTCGGGTTTACTGCAGAGGAATCGTTTCCTGACTATAAAAATGATATTGAAGAGCTTTTAAACGGATTTGTTGTAAAATAATATAAGTTAATTTTTTTAACAATTTGGAAAAAGTAATTTGACATAGGGTCGAGAGTTTATATAAAGCATGTCCAATCTGTTGAGAAATGATCCTTGTAAATGTGACATAATATGGATTATACCCTTTCAGGTAGCTAAATATAGACATAACTTTTGTAACAAGAGACAAATAGAGATATCTACTAACCTTTAGTATGATCATCGTATTAAAAAAGTATGCTAGATAATGTATGATGGAGAGAACTGGAAATGAAGTTTAATAAAAAATATACAAATGGACAAAACAATATATTTTCAGACATATTGTTTGAAAAAAGAACATCTGAAATCTTAAATACCGACGGAAGAAAGATATTTGAAGCACGAGATGTTGAAGTTCCTTCTTATTGGTCGCAGGTCGCCACAGACATACTTGCTCAAAAGTATTTTCGAAAAGCCGGCATACCCCGCTTCCTTAAAAAAGTAGAAGAAGAAAACGTCCCCGAATGGCTGCAACGATCAGTTCCGGATGAAGAAAAATTAAAAAACATACCTGCAGAAGAACGTTTTACGAGAGAAACCAGCGTTAAGCAGGTTGTACACCGACTTGCCGGAACATGGACTTATTGGGGTTATAAACATAATTACTTTGATTCCGAGGATGACGCTCTAAATTTTTACAATGAATTGTCCTATATGCTTGTTCAGCAAATTGCGGCTCCAAACTCTCCTCAATGGTTTAACACAGGACTGCACTGGTCATATGGTATCGATGGTCCTTCTCAGGGGCACTACTACATCGACCCGGTAACTAAAAAAATGGTAAAAAGCAAGTCTGCTTATGAACATCCGCAGCCTCATGCCTGTTTTATCCAGTCAGTAAGCGATGATCTGGTAAATTCCGGCGGAATCATGGATCTATGGATTCGCGAAGCCCGATTATTTAAATATGGTTCCGGCACAGGAAGCAATTTTTCCAAACTGCGTGCGCGTGATGAAAAACTATCCGGCGGAGGCAAAAGCTCCGGTCTCATGAGTTTTCTTAAAATTGGCGATGCTGCGGCAGGCGCGATAAAATCAGGCGGAACTACCCGTCGGGCAGCCAAAATGGTAACCCTTGATGTAGATCATCCTGATATTGAAGAATTTGTGAGCTGGAAAGTTCGCGAAGAAAACAAGGTAGCAAGTCTTGTTGCGGGTTCCATCATCATTAAAAAAACAATGACCAAACTGCTTCAGTCGCTTAAAGGAGTCATTGAAAATCCTGAACTTTTAAACCCTGACACCAATGAAAAATTACGCGAAGCTTTAATTGAAGCCCAGATAAACTGTATTCCTAAAAGTTACGTTCAGAGAATTACAGAAATTGCAAAGCAGGGCATACACGATATCAATGCCCTGAAATTTGAAGAATTTAACGTCGACTACAATTCAGAAGCGTACCAAACCGTTAGCGGTCAAAACTCCAACAATTCAGTTAGACTTTCAAATGCTTTTATGAAAGCCGTAGAAGACAATCGTACATGGAATCTTACCAGTCGAACAGACGGGCATACGGTAAAAACGGTACAGGCAAAAGATTTGTTTGGTAAAATTTCTTATGCGGCATGGACAGCAGCAGACCCTGGAGTGCAGTTTGATACAACCATCAACGAATGGCACACATGTTCTACAGATGGCCAAATCAATGCTTCTAACCCATGCAGTGAATACATGTTTTTAGACGATACTGCCTGTAATCTGGCGTCGTTAAATTTAAAAAAATATTACGATGAAGATAAAAAGACATTTAATGTTGATTTGTATACCCATTCAATAAGAATCTGGACAGTTGTACTTGAAATTGCAGTACTGATGGCTCAATATCCATCGCCTAAAATTGCAGAACTCTCCTATAAATATCGAACCCTTGGTCTTGGTTATGCCAATCTTGGTTCTCTGTTAATGGTGATGGGAATCCCCTACAATTCAAGAGAAGCGAACGCGGTTACCGCATCGCTCACAGCCATTTTATCAGGAATTGCGTATAAAACTTCAGCGGAAATGGCTTCAGAGCTTGGCGCTTTTGCAGCTTATGAAAATAATAAAGAACCAATGTTGCGCGTTATGAGAAACCATAGAAGAGCCGCATATAATGAAGAAGCATCTGCCTATGAAGGTCTGACTATAACGCCTCTTGGAATTTTAGAAAAGTATACGCCTGAAGTATTGTTAAAAGCCGCCAGACAATCGTGGGATGATGCACTCGAATTTGGAAATAAATATGGTTTTAGAAACGCCCAGGTAACGGCAATTGCTCCGACTGGTACAATTGGCTTGTTGATGGATTGTGATACAACCGGAATTGAACCTGATTATGCACTGGTAAAGTTTAAAAAACTTGCCGGCGGAGGATATTTTAAAATTGTCAATAAATCTGTTCCTGCAACACTAAAGGCGCTCGGGTATAGCTCGCGTGATATTGATGCCATTCAAGCCCACATGGTTGGTACTGCATCGTTTGAAAATGCACCCCACATTAATCTTGAAACATTAAAATCGTTAGGGTTTACGACGGATTTAATTGCAACGATGGAAAAAATGCTGCCTACGGTTTTTGACTTGAATTATGTGTTTAACAGGGTAATCCTTGGCGATGATTTCTTAACCGGCAGCCTGGGCGTATCCCTTGATCAACTTGAAGACCCTGATTTTAATATTTTAATCCACCTTGGATTTACAGAAAATCAAATTAACGAAGCCAATCAATACATCTGCGGTACAATGACGATTGAAGGAACTTCTGTTATTAAAGAAGAACACTTGTCAATTTTTGACTGCGCCAGCAAATGCGGTAAAATTGGTAAACGTTTTATTCCTTATCAGGCGCATGTGCAAATTATGGCTGCCGCCCAACCCTTTGTTTCAGGTGCGATATCAAAAACCATCAACATGCCCCACGACGTAACCCTTGAGGATATAAACAGCGTTTTTATTTCGTCATGGAAACTAATGTTAAAATCCACAACCATTTACAGAGACGGTTCAAAACTTTCACAGCCGCTGTCATCGTTTGGCGAAAACCTTTTTAAACATGTTGATGTCTCGGAATTAACAGCAATGCCTCAACAAGAAAAGGCAGAAAAACTGGCTCACATGATAGCAACACAACAAATGCAGCAACGCAGAAAATTACCGCATAGAAGATCAGGATATACCCAAAAAGGTATCATTTCTGGCCATAAAATTTATCTAAGGACAGGCGAATACGAAGACGGAACGCTTGGAGAAATTTTTCTGGATATGTATAAAGAAGGAGCCGCGTTTAGAAGCATCATGAACGGCTTTGCCATCGCCATCTCTCTGGGACTGCAATATGGAGTTCCTCTTGAAGAATTTGTCGATGCCTTCATCTTTACCAAGTTTGAACCAAACGGTATCGTAAGCGGTCATGACAGGATTAAAATGGCGACATCGGTAATGGACTATGTTTTCCGCGAACTTGCCATAAACTATCTAGGTAGAAATGACCTGGCTCATGTTTCGCCTGAAGATTTAATAACAGAAAATCGCGATCCGCATAAAGAAAATGAATCCATTGACGACCCATCCGATATTCCTGAAGGTATGCCTATTTTCAGCAGCGGCAAAGATGACGCAAAAGATAATAAACAACAAAGAATGGTTGCTCAAAAAACAAAAATAGAGGAAGCCCGAATTAAAGGATACGAAGGACAGGCCTGCCCTGAATGTAATTCAATGACGCTGGTACGCAATGGATCGTGTCTAAAATGCGAAAGTTGCGGAGCAACGACAGGTTGTTCATAAAATTTTAAAAGCATGCCGCCCGCCCCGTCTGCAAAATATTTAAGAGAGGGGCGGCAACCGAATGGATCCCTCATTGGTATCGATGATGAATTATCTGCGTTTAAATAATGTCAGAAACAAGTCGAACATACGTTCCATGTGACGAATACGTGTATGATCAAAATATAAAAGTTGTTTTTGTTCGACTTCTTCATGGTTAATATCCATACTTGATATTAATTTCTCACGTTCATGTAATTTATCTTCTTTAAAATCCATATGTTACTTATTTAAATTTTTTAATGAATGCATTGAAAATATTTTAAAACTAAACTTAATTTTTCGACAGTAATTATTATATTATAATATATTTCACTTCGTAATGTAATTAAAAGTTTAAAATTCCTTCATAAAAACAATATCGGATACACTAAACTACCAACTTGATTTTTGAGGTAAATCTTTAATACGATTCACTAAGAGTTATTTAAAAAATTTAATTTTTTCCAAATAACGATTTCATGACCAATGAGTGCTGTATTTGTATACCAGGCAAACTTTTATGCACGAAAAACAACCTTAAAGGAATTCCAATTGACAGGTTAAATCAATGCTTATAGACATGATAGTGAAGACTTACCAACGAATTATTATTGTACTGGCAATACTGCTTTATGGGCATACATATGCGCTATCAAATGATATTGAGTTAAGTAAAAAATCAAATACTATTTTACTGTCAAACTACTTTGAAATATTAAATGACAGAGAAAGATATTTTAGTGTAGACCAGGTGATCAACCCGACGCTTCAAAATGAATTTTTCAGTACCGCGCCCAAAACACCGAACTTCGGCTTTAATAAAAATACATATTGGCTAAAATTCACTTTAAAAAATAAAGATAATGAAGATTTATTTTGGTTTTTAAACATTGAATATGTACATCATGATTTTATAGATCTGTATACATATCAAAACAACCGCCAAGTTGATCATTACCAAACAGGGCGCTTATTGCCATTTTCTTCAAGAATTTATCCTCATGCAAATTTTATCATTCCAATAAAAATTCCAAAACAAACAGAGTCTTACACATACTACATTAAAATAAGCGGTTCCGGTTCAAAAATAATTCCTGCAAAATTACAACGTCATGATATTTTTGACGAATATAACCAGAAAAGAAATCTATTGTTTGGATTATATTATGGAATTATGCTAGCTATGATCATATATAACTTGTTGATGTTTTTTTCCATAAAAAAAATTACATTTTTATACTACGTTATTTTTATTATTTCTATTAATCTTTTAAGCGCATCTCTGCAAGGTTTAACCTATCAGTTCATCTGGCCAGATAGTGTCTGGTGGAATTATATCTCTCTTCCATTTTTTCTTGGAACAACCATACTTACAGCAAGCTTTTTTTGTCTTTCATTTTTAAATTCGCTACGAAACGCGAAAGTAAACCTGACAACGATCAATTTTCTGGCCTTTGCATCTTTAATTATCATTGCAATGTCTTTGATGATTGGAAAGCATATTTCAAGAATATTTGTAGTGAATACCGCCATGTTTACATCAGTCATCTTTGCTCTCACCATGCTTGGTATCTCTATAAAATTATTATTTAAAAATCATGTAAAAAACTTTTCTTTTTTTATTGGCTGGCTGATATTACCCATAACCAGTATTTTTATTGTGTTAAAATCATCCGGATTTGTTCCTCACAATATAATGACCGAAAATATTTTACAATCTGGTTTTCTTATTCAATCTCTGATCTTTTCTTTTAGTTTAAATGAAAGTATTTTACGATTTCAAATTGAAAAATCTAAAGCTCAAAAAAAGTCCATCAATAGTTTAAAAAAAGCAAATTTAATGAAGAATGAATTCCTTGCCAATACTTCCCACGAAATTAAAACGCCTTTACATGGCATACTTGGAATCAGCGAATCCTTATTAAATACTAATGAGCCTTTAAACAAGAATGTTCAAGAAAGTTTACACATCATCAACACAAGCGCCAGAAGACTTTTGTTTCTTATAAATGATATTCTTGATGTCACGCGTTTAAAAAATCATGATTTACGGCTGATTCATAAAAATATTCACCTGCCTTCTTTACTTAACATTGTTCTGCTTCTTATGAAAGAATCCATAGTAAATAAAAATATCGTCATTATAAATAAAATTTCTGATCAATTTCCCTTCCTGTATGGAGATGAAAACAGAATACAACAAATATTGCTGAATCTTTTTTCCAATGCAATTAAATACACTGTATCAGGCAGAATTATCATTTATGGCTGCACACTTGACAAGACCCATGCGATAATTCACGTTAGAGATACCGGAATAGGCATCGACATTAAATACCATAATAAAATTTTTAAACCATTTGAACAAATTGACAACAGCGTTACCAGGAATTCAAGCGGAATGGGATTAGGCTTAAGCATTACAAGGCAACTTATTAATTTACATTCTGGCGAAATTTTTGTAAAATCAAAACCCGGAAAAGGCTCAAGATTTTCATTTACTTTACCCCTAAGCTCCAAAATAACAAAGGAAGAAGCTAATGCACTAACTTTTAAGCAGCCAGTAACCAGTTATATACTAAAAGAACCGGAACTTAAACATAAAATAGAAAATTTAACCGACAATATTCAAAATAAATCACATATTTATGTTGTAGATGATGAACCCATAAATATTGAAGTTGTTGCGAGAATCCTGGACAAATTAAATTATAAAATCACAAAGATAAGCTCAGGTAAAGAATGCTTGAATTTATTAACATCCAGCGCCGATAAACCGGATTTAATTTTATTAGATGTTATGATGCCCGAGATGAGCGGATTTGAAGTTACGAAAATAATCCGTGACAAGTTTAATTCTTATGAATTACCGATAATTCTCCTGACGGCATTGAACGACGAAAATAATATTAAATATGGATTTGAATGCGGCGCTAATGATTATATTTCCAAGCCATTTCGCTCCAATGAATTAGTAGCCAGAATTAAAACGTTACTTCAGCTAAAAAAATCCATTAAAAATCATAACGAACTTTTGTATATGAAGAAAGATATGGAAATGGCCGTTAAGCTGCAAAGTTCTATTTTACCGAAAAGTTTACCCAAACTAAATAATATTGAATGTTCGTTTACCTATATTCCCATGACACAAGTCGGAGGAGATTATTATGATTATACAATTTCAAGAGAAAATAATATTGGATTTATAGTCGCAGATGTTTCAGGTCACGGAATGGCGGCGGCTCTCATTGCATCCATGATTAAAATTTTATTTGCCGACTTGCGCAGTGAAATTGAAAACCCGTCCAATATGTTAAAAGCTATCAATGATAAATTATTTAATCACACGGGAACTTCATTTCTCACTTCTTTCTACCTTTACCTTGATTTAAATAATGAAAAAGCTTTTTACAGCAACGCAGGTCACCCCTATGGAATACATTACAGTAAAAAAACCAGCGCACTAAGTCTGCTAAAAACAACAGGCGGCGCAATTGGTTTTCGAAAAGATATAAAATTAGGTCAAAACAGCCTTGATATTGGAAGCGGTGATCGTTTAATATTGTATACGGATGGAATTACAGAAGCCTATGAACAAATTGGATATGAATCCGGAGAAAACCATCTTCTCGGTTTAGTACAGGATAGTTTAGCATTATCTGTAGACAATGCCCGTAAACTCATATTAAATGATTACTTTGTAAATATTAAAACTCCGCATGATGACATAACGATGATCATCATTGATATTTTATGAACCAAATTAAACCGTTATTCGACGAAATTGCCATTGCCAATAAAATAACTGACATGGCAATGACACTAAACCATGACTGCCTTGGAACAAAAAATATAGTTTTAATCTGTATATTAAAGGGAAGCTTTATATTTGCAGCTGATTTAATTAGAAAACTAAACT
>JAOUFY010000107.1 GCA_029857955.1 Spirochaetia bacterium | reverse complement strand
TCTCCTTTTCGGTTAGTTGTGCAAAACCATCCTGAAAAGGAGACTTCCTACTTAAAAGAATTTCTCCGAAATGTGTAAGGAATGTCTCCGGGTTGCATACATTCGAGTGGATTTCTTATTGACGCGCTATTTCAATTCAAATTTGTAGCAGTAATATTCCCCGATAGCTCAGTCGGTAGAGCAGGTGACTGTTAATCACCTTGTCCCAGGTTCGAGTCCTGGTCGGGGAGCAAAACACATAGGAGACGAACCGTGGTTAATACCCACGGTTCTTCCAATTTCGCCCGTTCCCGGGGGAAAACTATACTCAATAAACATTTTTCTGTCTGCCGTTATGGTAATTTTCTGAATAAAAGACTGTAATACTTCGCGCTTATCCTCAAGGGTTCTTGTCTGCAAAATTCCCCGGGTTTTTTGTGAATATTTATCAATATCTGATTTTTCAAAAGGTTTAAAAGTTATATCTCCGATCCTTGCAAGCTGGTCTTGAATTTCGCTTTCTTCTTTTCTAAAATCACCAAGCATCGAAAGAACGGTTTGTTGATTTTCCAATTTTCCATCTGCCAGCATGGTCTGGGTGTTTTGAATTCTTTTATTGAGAATTTGCAGTCGCTTTTCAAGATCCAATTTTGAAATTTTTCCAGATTCGTATTTTTCTTTTTGAAGCTGGTTGTCTTCGTCCGCCAGAGTCGTAAGATTTTTTTCTGTAAGTATGTGATTTTTGATTGATTTTAAAATGAAATTTTCTAATAAATTTTTATTGATTGATTTATTTGTACATTTTGCCTGCCCGTATTTTATTGAACTGCATTGATAATACAAATATTTGCCACCGTTTCCGTTTGCGCTTGCCCCGTGCATGGAACCTCCGCATTCACATTTTAATAAGTTATAAAGTAAGTAATTTGATTTGTATAAATTCGGGTTTGTCGAACTAAACTGCCGACTTTGACGAATTAATTTAACCTTGTTAAAAGTATCGTTGTCAATAATCGGGTCAAAACAATTTTCCAGCTTGATCGCCTCGCCTCTCTTGTTCCAGATTAATTTCCCTGTATAGGTTTCATTATTTAAAATTCCGAGTACAGCGTTTGTACTCCATGAATTATTTCTAAAAGAAATTCCTTTCAAATTCAAGTCATTAGCTATTTGTTTGGCTCCTTTACCGTTCTGATATTCTTTAAAAATTCTTTTTACAATTTTGGCGTTGTATATATCCTTAATAAGTTTTTTACGAAAAACGCCATCTACTTTTACCCTGTCTATGGTATAACCAAAAGCGCCTTGTCCACCCATTGCCCAAAAACCTTCTTTAGCCAGTTTATTCATGGCGGCAAAGGTACGATCGCTGATTCGTTTACTTTCCATTTCGTCGATGACTTCAATGATGGCTTCGTAAATACGCTCGCCAAAGTCGTCGGTTCCTTCAATATTTTCTGTGACAGAAACAACACGAATGCCCAGTTTTTTCAGTTTAATTTTATAGATAATACTTTGTTCTCTGTTTCGGGCAAAGCGAGATAAAGACCACACGACAATGGCATTAAATGACTTTTCTTGAGCTAACTGGATCATTTTTTGAAATTCCGGTCGTTTGTCATTAGTACCGGTTCTGCCTTCTTCCTTAAAAATATCTGAAATTTGCCAGCCTCTTTTGTTCCAGATTATTTGCCTGGATAATTCTTATTATCCAATATTTCGATTGATTGATTATTTCAATGTATGTATCGCACATAATAACAGTCATATAAAATAAAGTAATTAAAATTTTATTTTAAAAATAATGCTTTTTCCTTTGTATTTTTTTGCCAAAAATCAGCAAATGATACAACAATTGTCATGCAAATTTAATTTGCAAAAAGGAGTATCAAAATGGCATATACACCAGAGTTATCGAAAAAAGGTTCCGGTATTTTACGAAGGTTTGCATGGGCTACGGGTAAACCCATGACCAAGGCATCAGAAGAGCTTTTAGAATATTTACCGCATATTGTGAATAAACAGGTAATTTGCGAACAATGCAAAGATAAATCGTTTTGTAATCAGTGCGCGTTTTTTGGTGAGCGAAAAGAAGTTTCTACCCTCATGATGTCGGTATGTGAAGAAAATAAATAAAACTTTGTCCCCTGCTTGTCGCTTTGTGCAAAAAGCAGGGGAAAAGATTTGTTCTTCACGATCTCTCTTCGGTTGATTATAATCAGATAGATTTAGTTAAACGATGACACGCAATAAATTTGTTGCCCGCCTTTCACTGTCGAAGCCAGGAAGGCGTAGACAGTTACGTATCATATTTCTGAAGGATACTCGCTAAATCACTTGGATGGAATGAAACATCGGAATTCCATTTTCCAAAACCACCGTGTGCATTAACAGCATCTACCCATTCTTTTAAAAATTCTCTCTTTACCTGGTTTTGTTGATTATCTTGACCTTTTGTTTCCAGAATTAAATGTTCATCATTTGTAAGTTTTATAATAAAATCTGGATAAAATTTTCGAATTACACCATTGAAATTGTACAAGATGGAAAAGCCAAGATGGTCATTTTTCACAAATGATCTTACATGTTTTGATTTATCCAGCATGTAAGCTTCGCCAGCCTCCCATCCGCTATCATAAACACAATGGCTAATATGAGATTTTTCTGTCCATTCACATGCCTTGCTTGACCACCAAGTCCGGACATCTGATGTAGTTCTTATTGGTTTTTCTTTATCAAAGATAGGACTCAACATTGCAGTATTTTCAGCCCTGATTTGTGTCCAGATATGCTGAACTATTTTATTCATGTTTAGAATCATCAGGATTTTTCGCTTGGTACGATCGTCGTGGAATAAATCATTTTTTACAATAATTTTATCTGACTCAATAAATGATTCTACTATTCGAACAATCTGTGCAAGTAGAATTTCTTTACTGCCTTTCCATGTATATTTTTTTTCAGAATTGAAAATAGTAGACGCTATTTTAAAAACAATGGTTTGCAGTCTTGTATCTTCTGCAATTTGCTCAATGCCGATAGCTGATTTTACTTGTGGATTCGGTTTTCCAGATATAATTGCAGCCAGCTCAGCTTCTGTTATCGACTCATACGGATCAAGTTCCAGAATTTTTACATTTTCTAAATCCACGGTTAAAGTCGGTCTATAAATATGATCGATTCTGATTACATTTGGCCATGATATTTCGCGGCTTATTTTTTCTTTTGCTGGTTCAATTTTTGTTTTTGCTTTTGGTGGTGGCGGCGGTGTATCATCACCACCTTCATGCGGCAAGAATGTAAACGGGACACCGAAAATATTTACATACTCGGCTTCAAATAAACCATCTGGGCCAACATCGTACGATACTCGCCTTAAGCCTCGACCAATCACCTGTTCACATAATAGTTGACTTGAAAATGCCCTTAAACCCATAATATGAGTTACTGTTTTGGCGTCCCAACCCTCAGAAAGCATCCCCACGGAGATTACATTTTGAATTTGCTCACCTGGTTGGCCTTCTTTACCAACGGAATCTACAATTTGCCGTAGACGTTCTGCCTGTTGTTTCTTGGTCAGCTTCACGGCTACTTCGGGTACTTCTTCATTATCCTCAGTTTCATCAACGCTGACTGAACCAACGTTTATAACATCATCTTCTGACTCGGCTTCATCCAATACCTTACTATCAATTTGTAATATTTTTTCACCGACACATAATTCCGGGATTAATATCTGATTATGCTCAAATGCAAATTTAATTCTCGAAGAAGTCTCTGTCCGGTTTGCCACCGTAATCATAACAGGCGGGACTTTATGCCCAGTCTCGAGCCAAGCCTTCTTTGTTTCAAGCCAATCTTTCCCTAAAAGATAATAGGCATTATTTAAGAGATCAGGCAATGGCTCTGTTTCCTCTGCTTTACGGCTAATATCATCTTTCACTTCCGGGTCCATATAAATATGATATAGACGTGATTTTATTTCCTTTGTTCTCTGACTATCATCGCGAATAACCACGCGAGGTGTTTTCACTAAACCAGATTCAATCGCATCGTTTAAACCAAAGTCTGATACAATCCATGAAAACAAAGCTTCTTC
>JAOUFY010000106.1 GCA_029857955.1 Spirochaetia bacterium | reverse complement strand
ATTACAAAAGTATAATTAAAATTATCAACCAGACCGGTCACTCACGTATTCCCATTTATGAAGAAGAAAACGGAAACCGAAAATACATTGGTCTGTTGTATGCAAAAGATCTTTTAAAATCATTTCTAAAAATATTAAAAAAATTCTCATTAAAAGATTATGTACGCGATGTAAAGGTCGTTCCCGAATCTCAAAGCCTTTTATCACTGCTTCGCGATATGCGAATGACGCGGCAGCATATGATGCTTACGGCAAACGAATATGGCGAAATTACAGGATTAATTACACTTGAAGATATTCTCGAAGAAATTGTCGGTGAGATAAAAGATGAATACGACAGCAAAAAAGAAAACATTGAAGAAATTGGTCACCGATTATATAAAATTGACGCTGCCATGAATTTGTCCGATATCAATAAACAACTGGCGATGAATCTGCCCGAAGAAAGTTTTAATACTCTTGCCGGCTTTATGCTCCATGAATTAAAGGGGAAAGTTACTGCAAATGCGCAAATAGAATACGGCAAAATAACTCTTACCGTTAATGAATTTAAAAATCAAACGATCATCAAGGCAACGGTTTTTATTCCTCCGGATTCCATGTAAATGCATGCAGTGATTTATGAACGAAACGAGGTTGAAAATGGAACGTTACTCTTAAAAGTTTTCACTCAATTTGGTAAAATAAAAAAATTAAAAATTCCCGGTATCTTGAAATCAAAAACAAGAAATGCATACTTTTTAGCTCCGGCAACCTTATGGGAATTTACAATTTCGGGAAATGAACGAGAAGTGGTGACGCCAAAAGAGTACACTCTGATACATTCTCCGTATAGTTTTGAGTCAAGTTATAAAGAGTTAGCAAGTATTGGCGAAGTTTTAAAACCCATGAATTATTTAAAACCCGATCTTGAAATCATTCCTTTATTTAATGATCTTTCGAAAATTTTATATAACTGGAAATGCGGCGATAAATTAAAAGAAATTACATTGAGCAACCAATTTTACCTTAAATTTCTTTTTAGAATGGGTTTGCTAAATTTCTCCTTGCAATGCGTACACTGTGGAAAAATTCTTTCTGATCAAGCTCGCTATCATTTGTTTTCAGGAAGTATTTGTAACGATTGTATTAAAGAACAGATTTATCGTGAAAACGAGTTCATACCAAACCTCTGGATAAATAACGGCATCAACGAAATTTCAAACAATGGTATATTTACAGAAGAAAACGAAATGGATTATCGTAAAAGAATAATTCACTATTTAAAATCTTCTATTTAATTAAAATTCATCAACCCAGAATGTTGTCTTGCTTTAAACTTCACCTGGTATTTTTCGATAGTAAAAAATATCAAGCGGATACCAAATAAGATGAAATAAACCATGAGCTATCATAGAACTTAAAATTCCATACTTCCAAAACAATATTCCAAAAACTAGAGATAAACAAAAGTAAAGCACAACTGTTGAAATCATTAAAAAATTTGTTTTTTTAACCGGAGAAAACCAAAATGGCAATAAATGTAAAATACCAAAAAATACACTGCTCATTAAAATTGCCGAAATGATTGCAAACGTTAAATGATTTGTAAAATATAAAAAAATAAAAGTAAACAAACTCTGAATACCCCATCGAAAAATAATCTCACCAACAACTGCATTAAAAAAAATACGAACACTCAAACCAAGATGGTTACGATTTTTTTCTATGCTAAAAATTGTTTTTTCGTCAATCTCTTGCTTAAACCAACTTGAATATGACTTTGAAGTTAAAGCTGCGTTTTGGCCAGGCAATAAGGTTTTACGAAACAAAGAATAATAACTAAATAAAAAAAGTATAGCCGAAATAAAGCCAACAATCAATGCCGGTAAAAATTCAAATAAAAAAGCCTTGGTCATATTTTTTTCAATAATCAGCGATTGAAAGTATATAAATCTGGCATTAATGGAAGGAGCCAGCATAACGCCGACAGTAATTGATAAAACTGTAATCAATAAAATACCAAAACTAAATAAAGTAACTGTAATGAACTTTCCTGGATTTTTAATATGAGTTTTAATGTATGGCCAATAAGCGCGAGTAAACCCTCCATAACTCATTATAATTCCTGGAATCGCTGCAAAAAATATTACCCAGAAAAGTTTCCAGTCAATTGTCACTTCCAGCATTTATTTAAAATCTCCTTTATTTCATCATAACCGATATTTTTGTGTTCTCCAAGCTTTAAACCTCTTTTTGAAATCCGATCTGCAATGATTTCAAAAGTTTGTTCAGGATTAACTGCCCATTTCTCGGGAATTAAATCACTATCACTAAGCTTTGTTTTAACTCCGAGAGAATGAAAAAAATCAATGGTCTTATTAAAAACCTTATCAAAAGCTTTATTAAGATCATTTTCGTTATTTTCATCAGCCGGAATAACATGCCATGTTCTTTTACCGTACTGTATAAATTTATTGAACTTTCTGGATTTTTGATTTTCAATTATCGCGGGAAAAACTATGGCAAGACTTCTGGCATGATCTAGTCCATATGCAGCCGTTAATTCATGACCAATCATGTGGGTTGACCAATCCTGTACAACTCCGCAGGCAATCAGTCCGTTTAAAGCCTGAGTTGCACACCACATGATGTTGGCACGGGCATCTAGATCATCCGGATTGTTCATGACGATTGGGGCAGTCTCGATCAAGGTTTTTAATATGGCCTCAGATTGACGATCTTGAAGCGGGGTATTTACATCGTATGTCAGGTATTGCTCCATAACATGAATAAATGCATCTACGATACCATTAGCTGTTTGATGGGACGACAATGACACTGTAGTCTGCGGATCAAGTATTGAGAATTGAGGAAATAACAAGGGACTGCCAAAACTTAGTTTTTCTCCGGTTTCACGACGCGAAATCACGGCAAAACCATTCATCTCGGAACCTGTGGCGGCAAGCGTTAAAACACATCCAATGGGCAAGGCTTTGGTGATTTTTCCTGATTTTTTTTGAGTTAGAATCTCCCAGGGATCTCCATTATAATTGACTGCGGCAGCAATAAACTTTGTCCCATCGAGAACGGAACCTCCGCCTACAGAAAGTAAAAAATCAACTTTTTCTTTTTTGCACAAATCAACTGCCTTAATCAAGGTATTGAAATCTGGATTTGCTTCTATACCCCCAAATTCAAGTACATTGTACCCTGACAGCGCTTTCATTACCTGATCATATACCCCGTTTTTTTTAATGGAACCGCCCCCATAAGTAATCAACACCTTATTGTTTGCAGGTATCAGGTCTTTTATTTTAGCAATGGTATTTTTACCAAAGACAATTTTAACTGGATTATGGTATGTAAAATTATTCATCGGGTTATTGTTTTGCCTGAAATTCCAGTGTACAGAAAATTTTCATAATGGTGTATTTTTATCGCAACCCGGAGGCTTAAAATTATATTGACAGTTCAAAATGAAGGTCATCTTAAAAAAAGGCAAGGAAAAATCACTTCTTCGCAAACATCCCTGGGTTTTTTCGGGAGCCATAGAAAGCGTTCAGAATAATTCCAGCGACCGGAATATTGCTGAGCTGGTAAACAGTAATGGACAGTTTCTGGCCATAGGGATGTATTCAAAGCAATCGCAAATTCGAGTTCGAGTTTTGAGTTTTGACAAGGCGGATATCGACCGTACTTTTTTTAAAGATAGAATCTATAAATCAATTGAAAGAAGGCAGGCATCTGTATTTAAAAATTCGGGTGTACGGCTGATTTTTTCAGAATCAGATTTGCTGCCGGGTCTGATTTTAGATTCCTATGACGGACATTTTGTCGTTCAATACTTAAGCGCCCCTATGGATGATCGCCGTAACGAAATCAATGAAATCTTGCTTTCTCATCCGATGTGTAAAAGTTTATTCGAAAGATCGGACAGCTCATCACGTAGCCGCGAAAGCTTAAGCAAAAGAAGCGGTACCATCGGAAAAATAGAGCCGCCTGAGTTTATTGAAATTCAAGAAGATAATTTAAAATTTCTGGTAGATGTTAGAAATGGCCATAAAACCGGTTTTTATCTCGATCAAAAAAATAATCGGCAATTGTTATTAAAATATTGTGAAGGGCGTGAGGTTTTAAACTGCTTTTCATATACAGGCGGTTTTGGAGTAAGCGCCGCAATGGGGAAAGCCAAAAAAGTAATCAACATTGATTCTTCAAAAGATTCATTGTTGATAGCTCAAAAAAATTTCGAACTCAATAAAATTAAACAAGATAAATATTTAAACGA
>JAOUFY010000053.1 GCA_029857955.1 Spirochaetia bacterium | reverse complement strand
GGTCTTGTTATTGTGATATCCCCGACACTTGTTTTGAGTAGACGGTTTTTGTAGTTTACCAACCTTAGCGGCTTTTGGCATTGGGGACAGTTTTTTTTTACTCTTGCAGGAAGCGACCTCTTCAAGAGTTTTTTGTTCCATACTCTTGCCTTGCTCTAAAACCCAGCTTTCCTTATCATAAAAGTTATTCAATTTCTCTGTATTCCCTTTGCGGAGCTTTTCTTTGAATTCCTCTGATAACTTTTCAATTTGTTCTTCTGTGAACATAAGGACAATCTGGCAGAATTACTTGGTATATAAGGCACTTTACCATATTTATATACGCGCACCCGTTTAAAGATAACGTGTACTTTATTATTTTTACTTGCATGTTTATCCTGAATGTGATTCATTGTCTATTATGATTGTTTCTATATTGTTAGTTCAGGTTCCCGTTGGAAATGAAGATAGTATGAGAGATAATATCAATAACCTTGGTGGTGTCGAAGTAACTGAAAGTGGAAATGGTTATCTTGTTGCGGCCACTGATTCAGAGACTTCAGAGAATGATTATAAACTCATAGAAGAAATAAAAAGGCTGGAAAATATAATAAATGTTTCATTAGTTATGACAGCTGATGAAAGCTGTATTTAAATTATAAGGAAAAATATGAAAAAAGAATTTAAAAAGGACACAGAAATTAACAATTCGTTTGCAGATAAACTTGATAATTTAATTCAAACAAAGATTGATCGAAAAAACTTTTTAAAAAAGATTGGTACGGCATACGCTGTTGCATTGGCTGGCCCGCTTATTTTTAACAGCTGTAAAGAATCTGATGAGGAAACATTTCTTGATAAACTGTCCATCAAATGGGAAAAAGCTCCTTGTCGTTTTTGCGGAGTCGGTTGCAGCGCCATGGTAGGTGTCCGTGATGGTAAGATTGTTGCCATTGCAGGTGATCGTAAAAGTTCAGTTAATAAAGGTCTTTTGTGTATTAAAGGTTACCATCTTGGTGAAATTTTATATGGCGAAGATCGTTTTCATAATGCGCTGATTCGAAAAAATGGCAAACTCGTTGAAAGTCCGCTTGAAGAAGCATTAACCCTGGTTGCTTCTCGTTTTAAAGAATCGATCGCAGCAAATGGTGCCGATTCAGTTGCCATTTATGGTTCAGGTCAATGGACCATTCAAGACGGTTATTCTGCTTTAAAACTTATGAAAGGGGGAATTGGGACCAATAACATTGAAGCCAATGCAAGACTTTGTATGGCATCGGCGGTTACCGGATTTATGACTACCTTTGGTAAAGATGAACCTATGGGATGTTATGATGATTTGGATATTGGTGATGTATTTGTCTTTTGGGGCAACAATATGGCCGAGACGCATCCAGTTTTGTTCAGTAGAATTATGGAAAACAAACGAATAAACCCAAAAGTTCAACTTGTTGATATTACTGTACGACAAACGAGAACATCAGACTCATCTGATATGGTTCTTTATTTTAACCCTCAAAGTGATCTTGCAATTGCAAATGCGATTGCGCGTGAAATTGTTTATAACAACCGATATAACCATTCATTTGTCGAAAATCATACCTTTTTTAAAAGTGGGACAACCAATATTGGTTTTGGACTTGAAGGCGTTGCAGAACCGGCAATTACTGATAAAAAAAATTCATTTGAACAATATAAAAAATCTTTAGATATGTACACATTGGAATACGTACAAAAGATCAGCGGGGTTTCCGCTGAGAAAATTCAAAAACTTGCCTCTTACTATGCCGATCCAAATATAAAAATTGTTTCGCTATGGTGTATGGGAATGAACCAGCATACTCGCGGAACCTGGATCAACAATCTTGTTTACAATATACATTTGCTTACAGGAAAAATTTCTCAACCCGGCAATGGGCCATTTTCATTGACCGGTCAGCCTAGCGCCTGCGGAACCGTTCGGGAAGTTGGTACACTGACACATGGCCTACCTGCTGGACGAAATGTTAAAAATCCTGAAGATCGAGCTTTTACAGAAAACTTATGGGGTATCAAGAGTGGAACTATACCTGCCAAGCCAAGCGCACATACCATTGCCATGTTTCGTAAACTTAAAGATGGAAAAATAAAGGCCATCATGATTCAAACCACGAACCCCATGGTAACTCTTCCTGATCGGGACAAGTTTCTAAAAGGCATTCAAAAAAATAAACCATTTATTGTGGTTTGTGATGTTTACCCTACACCAACAACTGAAATTGCTGATGTTGTATTACCTGCTGCCATGTGGGTTGAACGTGCAGGGTGTTTTGGTAACAGTGAAAGAAGAACACAGCAATGGAATAAAATGGTGGAAGCCCCTGGCGACTCACATCCTGATTCGTGGTATAACATTGAAATTGGACGCAGACTGGGTTTCGGCAATTTATTTCCATGGAAAACGGAAGAGGAGCAGGCTGAAGGTTTATATGAAGAATATCGAAAATTTACAATTGGCGTAGGAAAAGACATTGCCCCTTATAAACGACTTCAGAAAGAAAGAGGAATGCGTTGGCCGGTAGTGAATGGAAAAGAAACTTTATGGCGTTATCGAGAAGGCTCGGATCCCTACGTTCATAAAGGCGAGGGTTTTTCTTTTTACGGTAATAAAATTCTTGGAAATCGTGCAGTAATATGGGAAAGACCATATGAGGCGCCTCCGGAAGTTCCTGACAGTGAATATCCATTCTGGTTATGTACCGGACGGGTAATTGAGCACTGGCATACAGGTTCCATGACTAGACGTGTTGAGCAAATTCATAAAGCCATGCCACATGCATATGTTGAACTAAATAAAGATGATGCAAAAAATTTAAAAATTAAAAATGGAGATGATGTAAAACTAACAAGCCGACGTGGAAGCTTAGTTCTTCCTGCCATGATTGATGGGCGCGCTAAACCAAAAAAAGGATTGGTTTTTGTTCCTTTTTTTGATGAGTCTCTTTTAATAAATAAATTAACTCTCGATGCACATTGTCCAATTTCAAAACAACCGGATTATAAAAAATGTTCCGTAAAGGTTGAAAGAGGTTAGTTATGTTAAAATTATTAAAAAAAATAATTTTTAAAACAATTTTTAAAACAATTTTATTTTTTGTTGTTTTTTTGTTGTCTTTTCATTGTGGCGAAAAAAATGAAAGAGCTGATTTTGCAAGTAAGCGTTTAAAATTGAGAGCTTATGAAGGAGCCCCTCCTGTTATACCCCATACGATTTTAAAAAGCGGAACACATTATTGTCTTTCATGCCATACTAAAGGAATTGTGTTTGAAAAAGACGCAGAAGTCTGGAGTAAAAAAAATATGGTAGCAAAAATAACTCCACATCCTGAATGGGTGAATTGTTTTCAATGTCATGTTCCTCAACAAGACACAGGTCTTTTTCATAAAAACAAGTTTAAAACTTTTCACCTGGCGCACGTTAAAAAAAATATAAAATCTGGAGAAGAGCCGGCTCCTCCTCCAATGCCGCATCAGGTTGAAAATAGAGAAAAGTGCATCATTTGTCATTTATCTAAAACTGCTGATCCTTCAATTGTACCAAAGCATGGTATGAGAGATGGTTGCGAAATGTGCCATTTACCGCCTGAAAGTCTGGACATTTATCTGGGAGATGGAGAATGATAATTTACAATACTTTAAATCATTAAATTATCTTTTATAAATTTATCAATGCTATCTAGCGATGCCATTGTTTTTTCTCCGGTGCGACGATTTTTAATTTCAATTTCACCGCTATTAATGAAGTTTTTACCGGCAGTAAATTGCCAGGGAAAACCGACAAGATCAGCATCGTTAAATTTTACGCCGGGATTTTCGGATCGATCATCATAGTATATTTTTAAACCTAAATTCACCAGTTTTTCAAAAAGGTCATCAATAACGGCTTTTTGTTCATCGCCTTTAAAAATTCCTGTTAAGTAAACCTGAAAAGGAGAAATACTGGATGGCCAGATGATTCCTTTCTCGTCATGATTTTGTTCAACAACCGTGGCCATGGTGCGCCCTACGCCGATCCCGTATGTTCCCATCGTGGGGGTATGAGCTTTTCCATTTTTATCAAGAACAGTCAGCTTAAATGCCTGGGTGTATTTATAACCTAGTTTAAAAATATGTCCTACCTCAATACCTTTGGTCGCCAGTAGCTTTTTTTCAGGATGATTTGGTACAAGATCACCTTCGCGAGCTAAAACCAAATCGAGATTTTTTTGATTTTCAGGTATACTAAAGTCACGACCTTCCTGAAGGTTTATACAATGAGTATCATTTTGATTTCCTCCGCTGATCAGGTTGCCTCGGCTTTCTAAATTTCGGTCAAAATAAATTCTAACTTCTTTTTCGATTTTTTGAGTATTCGATTCATCTTGGTTCGTAACTATAATTTTTTGACCGTGTTTTACGGGAAGACCAAAAGGACCTGCAAAGCCGGGGATAGCTCCGGTTATGATTTTAATAGTTTCAGAAGAAGCCATTTCAAATTCAGACTGACCTGAAATATTTTTCAGTTTAGCTTCGTTGATATCACGATCGCCAGGTATAAAGCAAATTAATATCGTTTCTACATTTTCGTAAATAACCGTTTTAATAAAATTTCGTATATCGGCTTTTAAAAATGCAGCAACTTCTTCAACAGTTTTTACATTTGGTGTTTCAACTTTAAGCGCATCTGCGGTTGATTTATTTTTTTCATATGAATACGAAGGAATAAATTCAGTTTTTTCAGAATTAGATTTATAGTCATTTTCTTCAAAACCAGAAACCAGTAAGGTTTCTTCGCCAATTTCAGAAGGCACCATATATTCTTCTGAGGCAGAACCACCCATGGCTCCAGAATCAGCTTGCACAGCGATGGTTTGAAGTCCGCATCGGTTAAAAATATTTTTATATGCAACACGCATTTTTTGATAGGTATTGTCTAGTGACTCATCGTCCATATGAAATGAGTAGGCGTCTTTCATCGTAAATTCTCTGCATCGTATAAGGCCATATCTTGGGCGAATTTCATCACGATACTTTAAACCAATCTGGTATAAATTTAACGGCATTTGTTTGTACGATTTTAAAAAGCTTGCAGCGAGAGTCGTCATGGATTCTTCATGGGTAGGTCCAAGCGCAAAAGGGTTTTTGTGTCGGTCCGTCATACGCATCATTTCGCTTCCCATGACTTCCCAGCGTTTTGATGTTTTCCATAGTTCAGCATCGGTCAAAACAGGCAATTTTACTTCGATGGCGCCAGCCTTGTTCATCTCGTCACGAATGATATTTTCAATATTTTGTTGAATGATTACAGCAAAGGGCATTTGTGTATAAAATCCGCTGGCCTGCTTGCGAATGAAGCCAGCGCGAATCAATAATTTGTGTGAGGCAACTACGGCATCTTTCGGATCATCATGTACGGTAAATAGTGGAAATTCGCTAGCTTTTTTTGAGCTTGTTCGGGAATTATCTTGATTCATAATTGTCTGTTATAAATCACAATACACTCCGTCAAGATTTGTTGCTTAATATCCTCAAAAGGTTTTTTAAATTCATATTTAACGTAAAGTATCAATTTTCTATTTCTAAATTAAAAGTTTTTTGGAAAGTGCGTTATCAATACATTTAACATAATCATTCGTAATATCCTGGTATGAAGCTAGTGCAATAATTACACTTACCATCTGAACTTATGGAAACTTTTAAAACAGAAAAACCGTGTCTTTGGATGACAGTTGTTTGACAATTTGGACAAATTGTAGATTCTGTTTCGTCATGAATGATATTTCCCGTGTAGACAAATTTTAACCCTTGAGAGAGAGCTATTTGTCGAGCTTTGATCAGGGTATTTAGGCTGGTTTTTTGTACATGATTAAATTTGTAATCTGGATGAAATGCGCTTAAATGCAGAGGGGTATCAGGCCCCATATGCTCATGAATCCATTTACATAGCATTTTAATTTCGATATCATTGTCATTATAACCCTGAATTAAAAGTGTTGTGACTTCTATCCAGACCTTTTTTTGCTGAGATAAATATTCCAGCAGTTTTAAAACAGGTTTAATCGAAGAATCAGTATATTTTTGATAAAAATCGTCAGAAAATGATTTTAAATCAATATTTGCTGCGTCCATTTGAGTATAAAACTCTCTTGCGGGTTTTATGTTCATATAACCATTTGAAACCGCAATGGTTTTAATGTTCCGGGCATGGCATTCGACGGCGGCATCCATGGCATATTCCATAAAAATTAAAGGTTCATTGTAAGTAAATGCGACACTTTTGGTATTATATTTTACAGCATTTTCTGCAATTTGAACGGGTGATAAATTATGAGATAAAAGTGATGTATCGTAAACAGAGCTGATTTGCCAGTTTTGACAAAACAAGCACGACAGGTTACAACCAACTGTTCCAAAAGAAAATACGCTGCTTCCTGGTAAAAAATGATACAATGGTTTTTTTTCAATTGGATCTATCGCAATACTGCTTGCCCTTCCATAGGTTTCAAGGTATAATTGTGAATTTATATTTTTACGTACAAAACAATGCCCTCTTTGCCCATCACCAATTCGGCATGATCTTGGGCATAACAGGCATAAGATTTCCTGATTATCAATTTTTTTCCAGTATTTAGCCTTATACATATAGTTTTCCAAATACAAAATAAATAATATTTATATAAATTCATAACCTCTTTACAATAATGTATATTTTAATTGACGAGAGTACTTAAAAAAAATAGTATAAATATAAGGAATATTTATAAATGCAAACTCGTAAGGCAGCAGTTTCTGGTTTATTTTATCCTCAAAACCAAATTGAATTGAAAGATTTGGTAAATCATTTAATTTTAAGCGCCGCGAGTTTTCAATACCATCCAAAAGCAATTTTAGTTCCCCATGCAGGTTTTATTTATTCAGGCCCAATTGCCGCTACGGCATATGGTTTACTGCGTAAAATGTCGCAAACCATAAAAAGAATTATTTTATTAGGGCCATCTCATCGAGTGTATGTGAGGGGTATTGCCCTTTCTTCAGCAAATTATTTTGAAACTCCGCTTGGTAAAATTGAAGTAGATTCGAAACTACGCGATAAAATTACAGGCAAACAAGGAATCACGATCAATGATGAGGCTCATCAGTATGAACACAGTCTTGAGGTTCAGCTTCCATTTTTACAGGTAGTTCTTGATCAAAAAATAAAAATTTTACCTGCTGTCACAAATGATGCATCAAATTTTGAGATTGAAAATTTTTTGGAGCTTGTGTGGGGTAGTGAAGAAACAATCATCATCATCTCAAGCGACTTAAGTCATTTTTTAAATTACGATGCCGCGAAGCAAAAAGATCAGAAAACTGTTGAATCCATTATAAATTATGACATTGATCATATTTCCGATGATAGTGCATGCGGATCAACAGCGTTAAACGGATTTTTAACGGCAGCAAAAAATAAAAAGCTGGTGCCAACCTTGCTTGATTTACGAAATTCAGGAGATACTGGAATCGAAAAAAACAGGGTGGTTGGCTATGCTTCCATTTGCTTTATATGATATTATCTAATGAAGAAAAAAATATTTTACTATCAATAGCTTTTAAATCTATAGAATACAAAATTAAAAATAATAGAAAATATAAAATTGAAAAGTCATCATTAACTTCAAATTTAAAAAAAAATACGGCTACTTTTGTTACTCTTTATGTAAATGATGAATTACATGGATGTATTGGATCATTAAAAGCTTTTCGCCCGCTTGCTGAAGATGTATTGTATAATGCTTTCAGCGCTGCATTTGAAGACTATCGGTTTAACCCTGTTAAAGAAAGTGATTTAAATCAATTAAAGGTTGAAATTTCATTATTATCTGAACCGGTAAGAATTTTATTTGAATCCGAGGCAGATTTGTTGGAAAAAATTACAATGTACAAAGACGGTTTAATCATGAAATCGGGAAAGAGCCAAGCGACATTTTTACCATCCGTATGGGAAAAACTTCCTGATAAAGTACAGTTTTTGCAAAAATTAAAAGAAAAAGCTGGATTACCTTCAGGATTTTGGTCTGATCAGATTGAATTTTTTAAATACAATGTAATTAAGATAAGTTAAATGGAAAGTTTAGAAAAATTAATTAGCTGGTGTTCAAGAAAAAATATTGTTGTAATTGGAGGCGGACCATCGCTGGATGTTTGTATTGATGAAATTACAAATTTAATTGGAGATGATACTGTATTTCTGTTGACCGATATCGTAAGTTCAAATTTTATAAAGATGTTTCCTGAATCAAATCGTTTGATTTTTACAGTCGAGCCAAGACGGCACAATTATTTAATAAACTTACAAAACGAACTAATTGCCTGTTATTTGAGAGCTGAAAAGAAAAATTTTAGTGAAAAAAATAACAAATGTTATATGTTTCATTTTGATATAGATGAACTGGATACTGAAGATTCACTATCTATCAAGTCACCAGGGACCGTTTCTGGCGCAATAATATACTGGTCATTGATGGTTAGCAAATTTAATGGAAATAAAAGCAGCATTTTTCTATTTGGGATTGATTTATGCTATATTGATAACCAGGTGTACAATAGACTTTGTCAATTTACTTTTAAACATGATTATTGGAACAATCGTGAAAGCAGGGAATGGGTTGCCATTTTAAAACGAACTGCCAATATAATTTATTTTAACGGTTTTTTAATACGATCTTCATTTGAATTTTCTACAACGAAAAAAAAGCTTGAAATACTGCTAGAGGGGGGGGGGAATGTAGTATATGATTACAGTCCACTGGGTATTTCATCAAATTTTGTAAAAAAAGTTATACCAAATAAAATAAGTTCTGAAAGTTTTCGCGACATAATCCGATAATATAAAAGTGATAAAAGTAACAAGATTTAACGGCGCTGAATATTTTTTAAATTCTGATTTAATTGAAACAATAGAGGAAACTCCAGATACTGTTATAACAATGGTTGACGATAAAAAACTAATTGTTAAAGAGAGTTCGACCGAAATTGTAAAAAGAATCATTGAATACAATAGAGAAATTTTTTTAGAAAAAAAGAGAATTAAATAATTAGATCGTGTAATTTTAACATATAGACAAATATGAATGATTCTAGTTGTATTTTTATAATGGGTATTTACCGGTAAAATTGTAACTATATGAGAATAAATTTTAATCTCAGCGATACATAATGTATCATAGGAGTAAAAATGGCAGAAGATGATGTTCTTGATGATGAAAACGAACAGGATGAAGACCTTCTAGCAGGCGCGCCTCTGGCTGCCGGAGGCGGAAGATCGAAACTTATAACGATATTGCTCTGGGTTGCAGGAAGCATAATTGCTATTGTACTAATGGTGCTAATTTCATACTTGATAGCCAAAAAAGTAAAAACTGATGCTTATAGAGAAGAGCAAAATATTGTAATTGCTCCTGCGCCTCCGCCGCTTGGAACATATCATTTTCAAAAGGAGTTTCGTGTTAATACAGCAGATACTGATGAATCTCACTTTGTACAATTAACATTATCATTTGGTTATGATACGGAAAATAAACTTTTGGAAATGGAGCTAGGTCAAAGACAGGCTCAAATGATGCACATTATAAACATTATACTTGGCGGTAAAAAGAAAGAAGATTTAATGACTCCTATACAAAAATTAAATTTGGCAGAAGAAATTAAATCACAAATTAATATGATTTTCAGTCAGGGTAAAATTGAAGAAGTCTATTTTGAGGAACTGATCATCAGTTAACGAGGTAAATAATGGGTGATGCATCATTATCGCAAGAAGAAATTGATGCCCTGTTAATGGGCGCCGACGATGTTGGTGAAGAAGATAATCTAGGGGGTTTTGGGGACGCTCCACCAGAGAGTTCTTATTCGTCTTCTGATTTTTCAGCTTTGGTCCAAAGTTTCAACGAAGCAATGGTTGGAGCGGCACAAGCAGCTTCATCTCTTGTAAATAAAAATATCAATATTACAGATTTGCAAATTTCAGATTCTGATCGTTTGAGAGCGGGGGATGAAATTGGTTTAAATTCGATTGTAATTGATATCAGCATGGGTTCGCATCGAACTGCAATTGTTTTTGATGAGGATATTGCAAAACGTATTTCCATGTATATGATGGGTGCAACGCAAGCCCCTGAAGTGATGGATGAAGCTTACCTTTCTACGCTGAATGAACTGGCAAATACAATACTTTCATCATTATCAAATAACCTGGGTCAAAAATTTAAAGATAATCTTGTTCCTTCTTCGCCAACGGCAATCATTTATAAAGGCGGCGGAGATTTACCTGATTTTGATTCAGAACGATTAAAGAAATTTGAGTATGAACTAACTATCAATATGGATGAACCGGCAAAACTGGTTCAATATATATCAGAAGATGCTGTTTTACAGTGGAATAATTCAATTGGAGAAGAGTCATCGCCTGCTGAAAGGGGCGGTGGATTTTCTGCGCCCCAGCAACAAAGCGGACAACAACAGGGGCAGATGAGTGGAGGATATCAAATGAGCGCAGGTAAAAAAGATTATTCTGGAGGTTCGGTTAACATCAATCCGGTTAATTATCCGAGTTTGACTCCATCCGGGATGAAAGGGCAAATGCCTTCAAATATTGATTTACTTCTTGACGTTCAAATGATTTTGACAGTTGAGCTTGGGCGAACCAGGAAATATGTCAAAGATATTCTGGGGCTTGGCGAAGGTTCAATTATCGAATTAGATAAACTTGCCGGTGAACCGGTGGACTTATTGGTAAACGGAAAATTAATCGCTAAAGGCGAGGTTGTTGTAATTGATGAAAATTTCGGCGTCAGGGTAACAGATATCGTTGGACCAGCGGAACGATTAGCTCGTCTAGCTGCAGAATAAAAGGGATTTAAAGTTATTGTATCGCAACGGCTGAAACTTCATTGGAAGGGCTTGATTCAACATCAAAATTTGTATGTGCTGTTATTTTAAAAAAATATCGAACTCCGTTTTGAAAAGGAATGTAAAGTGTGTTGTTACTTCCAACACTATTTGAATTGTAGATAATAAAATTAGAAAGAGTAAAGGTTTTTGGTTGATCAACATTCACTTCATTACCAGTGTGTATTAAAGTCGGAAATCCTCCATTTATCGAATAGGGAGGGTAGATGTTAACAAGTGAAGTATTTCCTGTCGCTTCTCTGGTTATGTAGACATTATAACCGTCAAACGAAGTTTCTTTATTTTGAACATAGTAATACAGGGTAAATGTTAAACCACTGTTTGCCTTTACTTTTATCCCTATTGGTGGTTTGGGGATTTCCTGTTCATTATTGCGTAATTTAGGGTTACAGTTTTCCGTTATTAAAAATAAAATTCCACAAATAAATAAAATTGTAAATTTTTTTAAATATTTTTTTATTAATAAAGTTGTCATAGTAATTTAAATGATCAGTATATTCGTTTTTTTTCAACTTGAATGTCTTTAACTTCACCATAAATGATATATAATGATGTTCCTGCAATAGATTTATTTATATACATTTCCGGATTTTTTAAATACAGATCAATATTCAGTATTAAAATTTTAGATACTTCATTTTGCTCTAATACTTCTCCAAATAAGGGTGAATTTTTAAATGGCATTCCTCTGCTTGCAGTCATAAGATTGAGTAAAAAATAATACTTTTGCCCTTTAGTTAAAATAGATTTACCCTCATCATCAAGTATTGATTTATAGGGGACTTCAATCCAGAAAGGTTTATTTTCAATTAGCATTAAAATTCGTGCTGTACCTGGTTTAGATTCTGACTGTGTTATTTTAATTGTATCGGATAACATGGATATATTATAATCAATTTGCGGTTTTCCCGGGCTGACGACATTTTTCTGGGTTGTGGTTTCAAATATTTTTACAATTGTATCCTGATTAAAATTTTTAAGATCATCTTTATCAATAAAAATTTCATGAGAAAATTGTACTTCGCCTATATTGCTTTCGAGAAGTTTATCGCCTGATTTCATTAAATAAACTGAATTGCCGTCGGATAAACCAATTTTTTGTTTATATAAAATATCTCTATACGATATATTTGCATTACCAGTCGTCATCAAAGACCAGTAGTTTCTTTCTTCAGGACTTAATTTACCGTTACCTAAAATAAGAATTTTCGATCTATGAGTAATCCTTCGTATAAAACCGTTAACTTTTTGACGCGATTTCATTTGTTTTGGCGCGGATGTTACAACTAAAATCACCACTTTTTTTTCTTCGGTGGAGTTGTTTTTGTCAATTATATTCATTATTGAATCAAGAAGGTTGATGTATAAACGATCCTGAGTATCTGTTGATTGAGGTTTTACATGATCAATGTAATCAAGCAGGGTGGTTTTTTCCTGGGTCGGCTGCAATAAAAATGTTTTTGCATAACCATCTACAGCAACAGCAGACGAACGATCGATGTCAAGTTCACTGATTAAATTTGTAAGTGAATGAATTTCATTGTAATTTTTACCTGAAGCATCAAGTCCGAAGATAAAGTGATAACGCTCGTCTCGTGAAATAAAGTTGTTTCCAATAAATTGAAATCTGTTTTGAAGCGACTGCCCCAGTGTTTCAAATAATTTTTCTCCTGAAATCGTAATGGTATCGCTGATTTTGCCTGAATGGGTAAAAAAAACCCGAGATTCTACTCTTATTGTTGTTTTTGAAAAATAAATTTCAGTAAGTACTACTTTATCACAATCTAAATCATATGAAATACTTTTTAAATCATGTTCGCTTAAATCAGCATTGTATCCAATTGAGTTTTTTTTGTAGGCTCTCTTTACTGATTCCATTGGTAGAACAGTATTTACAAAATTAGACTTGAGGTATAAGCGAATCAATTGCGCCATCTGCCATCCAGACTCTGGATCATCCGTATTAAACTGCGGACCGTTAGTTAGGTGATTTTTGGCATATCCGTTAAACTTAACGGGTAAAATAGCCCAGCTTACCGCATCAATACGTAAAATGGGTGAGCATAGAATTAAGAAAACGATAGTTTTTTGAATAAATTTTAACATAGACATATTACAAAGTATAAAATTAAAAAAGCCATGTTCAGTCAATTAAAGAATAAATAGTACCGTGTCTTTTTGATTTGTTCCGCTTGCTCAAAACAAATTCAAGCTCAAATACTACTTGCAAAGTCTGTTTACTTTTTTTTCTTTTTAGATTTTGTACTTTCTTTTAGAATTTTACCCGATTTGTCATCGATAAGATCCATCAGGTTTTCTTTATCTTCTTCTTTTCCGTCGATGGTGAAGTCAGGAGTAACTTCAATATCTTGATCATCTAGCGCAATTCCTTTTTTTAATTTAGGAGTTCTGGATTTTGCAAGAACAGCATAACTTGTTGAAATAGAAAAAAAAGCAACAGCAGTAAAAAAAAGAATAATGAAAAAAAATTTTCCTAAAGGTACAGAATCTTCAATAAAAATGAGTTTAGCATATGAGGTAGATTCAATGACTTTAAAACCAATTATACTGTAGATTATAAAAAAAAAAGAATTAAGTAAAAGTTGATAAAAAAAAATCATGGTCAGGTTTTATATTTTTGGTTAAAGTAATGCAATATATCGGTTTCTGAAATAATTCCAATTATTTTCCCGCTTTCCTCAACAGGTAAAGCGCGAATTCCTTTTGCAAGCAAAAGATCATTTGCATCTTCAATTGATTTTTCTTTTGTAATGGTGACAACATGAAAAGTCATCACATCTTTTACCAATAAATTTTTTAAAAACAAAGATACATCGCCTTTTGAGTTTTCAATTGAGTTTTCAAATAAAGTAGATAAGTGCTCGACATCGGTAGAAGAAAGAATACCTGTGATTTCTTCTTGATCGTTTAAAACAGGTAAATGTTTAAAAGTATGTTCTTTTAACATCTTCCATGCCATTTCAAGACTTGTATTTTCATGAATGATCACCGGACTTTTGGTCATAAAATTTTCTACGGTTGAATTTGTCATAGATTACATGTGCGATTAAATTTCGACGCTGTCAAACAGTTTTCTCTCTAAAAGGTTTTATAATTCAGTTATTTCTTATGAAGTTGCAGCAAACACTACCTATTTAAAAACAATGGGGGGTTTATGAGGTAAAAGACCAAGTTCATTCATGATCTTGGCATATTGATCAAAATAATTATTTATTTTTTTAATTTCTCGAAACTTTTTTAAACCTAATGAAAAATAAAAAGTGTAAATAAACGCCGGAATTGGAAAATCAGTACCAAAAAGCAGGCGTGGTAAAATTTCTTCATGTTTTCTTAAAAAAGGAACAATTCCCGTGCGGGTTATAACGCTTAATGCAGAAACATCCATATAAAAATTTGGATATTTTTCGATTAATTCAAGGATGGTTTTTTTGTAAAGCTCTACGAACATCAGACCTGTTGCACAGCCATGCGCTCCAATGATCTCAACGCCTTCATCAAGAGCCATTTTATACCTGTCAGGATTTCCATAGGATTGATCAATGGGTTTAAGAGCAAATTCATAACCGGAATGAATCAACAAGGGAATTTTATGTTTTACGATCGAGCGGTAAAACTTCTTGTACTTTTTATCATCAGGGGCAAATCCCTGCGTATTTGGTAAAACCTTTACTAAGGAAGCTTTCCTATCGACGGATTTTTCAAGTTCGTCAAGTGCATCTTTGCGCATAGGGTTAATGGAGGCGCCAAATTTTAAATATTTTTTCTTTTGAATGGCATCAAAGACATAGTCGTTAGTGATCATAAAGTCCGTACGGTTTTTGTCAAGATTACCTTTGTCATCATAGACGCCGTCTAGTCCAAAAATAATTCCTTTGCCAACCGTTTGAGACTTTTCAATTTCTGTGTTTAAGTTAGAAATGTACTTTTCATTAAAATCAGGATCGCGAAAATTTAAATTATGATTTCGAGCAATGTACCAGTGAGAAACATCATTCTTGAAAGATTTATGAATGATGTTTCCATATTTTTCAGACTTTTTAGAATCAAATGCCAGCGCATGTATATGGCAATCCGTCAATAATGGCTTTTTCATTGCTGATGCGATAATTTCAATTTAATATACCGCGACAATGACTAATAATATCATTCAGGGCTTGTAATAAGTCAAAATTATAACCGCCAAACCAAAATCGAGACCTGCAGGGTAAGAAGCCACATGGCAACGCAGCCACTACCTCCATGTGGCTGCCTGCTTTGCCGACCTCGTGTCGGCTAAGATGTGGTGGCTTTGTTACCAATAAAATAACCTTTATCTCGGAATTCCTTGTAACGCATCGCATCTTCATTTCCCTTGTAGTAATTATAGAGGTTTAATAACGGTGTTTGATCTTTACGGGTAGCGGAGTATGTGTCTTTAATCAATATCAGCGCTTTGGGAATGTCGCCCTGCCAGAGATGTTCCGTTGCATGATAGAAATCCAGAATTCTTACGGCTCCTGGAAAAATCTCTCTTTGGATTGTCTTACACCACTCAGAACCATCGCTAAGGAAAACGATGACTTTAGCGCGAAATGTTTTATGTAATCGGGAAGCCTTTTGAACGGCCTTTTTAAAGTGATCAAGTCCGTGATTCAGACTGGCGACAAATCGTTTGTTTTTAATCTCAACTCGCTCATTGCCTGCCTTGGATGTTGTCTTGATAATGTCTTTATCCGTAAAAAAGAGTCCAAACTTGGTTTCGCGATATTGTTTTGTATTTTTCTTCGACAAATTAGCCTTATTTATGGATTTTTTCTGCTTTTTTGATCCGCATTTACTCAATTCAGAAGATTCCACTTTCTCCAACAGTGGTGTCTGGCCTCCATCGGTAAGAAAATATTCTACATCAATCATTTCAGGTTTACTTTGTAATAATTTTATATTTTCAGCCGATGTAAGCTCTTGCTGATGATACTCGGTAAGAGTGGCTCCAATGCGATAGGAAACGCTTTGTAATATTTTCTTTGGAATGTCAAAACCCATTAAATCTTTTATAAATTTTACTCCGTGATCAAATGGTACAAAAATATTTACCAGAGAAATTTTTCTGGCCAGAGATTTACTGGTTTGACCTTGGCCAATATCTAACTCTTCATCTAAAGGATAGACGTATTCTTTTTTCTGCAAATCATAGAACCTGTTTCGATTGATTTTGATTTTTCCTAATGTCGTAAAAACGGTCATTATTCTCATTCCGGATTTACTTAAATTGGGATTTCTTTTCAACAATATTAGGTTTTTTTTTTACCGATCTGTTCCCTGGCCTCAACAACTTTCTGCATAAATATTTTGCCAATCTTGTCTCTGATGATTAAAACCTGTTTCTCCATATCTGCTAAAGTCATTTCTGCCACGGAGGACTCAAGAATCTTAATCTCTTCTTCGATTTCCTTTTCTATCTACTTGTTAATCCTGTCCATTATGTCTTTGGGGAGCTTTGAATCTTCTTTTACGGGTTTCATAGAGCCAATATCAAATTCTTGGACTCTATATAAAACATTATTCTTTAACCAAAATGTAGCCGCTCCCGCATAAGTTTATTTTGAAAGAATATATAATTATTGACATATTATTACAACCGTATATACATTGTTGTTATGGTAAAAAAATTGATTAAACACGGAAATAGCTCCGCCTTGATTATCGATAAGCCGATCCTTGATTTATTAAAAATAAACGATAATACACCATTGGAAATTAATACGGATGGTAAAAGTCTAATTATTTCACCCCAACTTGAGGAACAATCTGAAGAAAAAATAAAGGCCTCTTTAGATAAAATAAATAAGAAGTTTGGTAAAACCTTATCAAAGCTTGCTAAATAGAAAATGAAAATTCGTTTCCTTTCGCTTTCTGAAATAATTTTAATCCATGAAAACCAAATTGAATTATATGGTGGAAGCCATGGTACTCGGGATATAAACCTATTAAGCTCAGCTATTGCGATGCCAGAGGCACAATTTTCAGGATAATATTTACACAAAGATATATACGAAATGGCTGCCGCCTATATTTACGATATTGCACAAAATCATCCATTCATAGATGGTAACAAAAGAACAGCCTTAGCCACAGGTCTAATATTTCTGGACATAAACAATATAGAAATTGATGATCCTAATGAAGAATTGTATGCGATGATGATTGACATAGCTTCGAGAAAAATCAAGAAAGATGGAATTTCGAATATTTTGAAAAAGATAATTAAGAATTAAAAATCATTTTACTCGTTCCGGTAAATCTTAGATAAGAAATAAGCTAAAATAGGGGGTATTTTTATGACGGAATTTCCTGAGTTTATGAGAAATCCTATAAATCGAATTAAGCAAAGCTCTCAATATACAAAGGATATTGAGGGGTATGTTTATGAAGGTAAAGATGGGTCACAAATCGCTTATTGGACTTGTTTTGAGGACAGAAACTCAAGTGAACATTTTCATGATTTCGATGAATATCTTGTTTGCGTTTATGGACAATACAATGTGAATATCAGTGGTAATATTATAAAATTAAGACCTGGTAATGAATTGCATATCCAGGGAGGTGTTCCACATAGTGGAAGTTGTACCGCTGGAACACGTACGATTCATGTATTCGGAGGAAAACGAGCTGAGCGAGAATCCGATTAAACAATGAACACGTATGTTGTAGAAAAAAATCCATCACCCCAAATCCATATAATGGATGGCGACGTACAATTTATCTGACTGCCATTTCTGATAACGTATGTGGATACAAGAAGTTTTCAAAAGCCTGAACCCGATCGGTGAGCGCAAAATAAACCTCGATTTTAGCGCGAATCCGGTCGGAAAAGTGAAGGCTTTTGAAAATTTGGTTGAGCAATCAGGAAACTACATAGAAGAAATCTTATTACATAATATTAGGATGATTTTAGCAAGAAAAAGTAAAATTGCGAAACCCGAGCCGCGCACGCGGCGTAGCTTGTAACCTCTGTTGAGGGTGTAGAAAAAGTATTTACAATACATATATATTTATTAAAATCGATCATGGCAAAATACAAGCATACAAACCGCAATCAGATGCAACTAAAGATGATAGATTTTAGTA
>JAOUFY010000009.1 GCA_029857955.1 Spirochaetia bacterium | reverse complement strand
AACTTTATATGTAATGATGGCAAGTGTTTCAAGCATTGACCTCGACAAAGTATGTTTCTTTTTATTATGAATAAAAGTTCGAATCAATTCATAGACGCCTGGTGTTGTAGCAAATCTGTATTTTCCAGCCACTTCTGTTATAATTAATCCGCAGTCTCGCTCCAAGTATTCATCTACGAGGGAGTTTAAAACAGTTTCAACCCGATCAGGTTCTTGATTTAAACCAGAGGCAATTTCTTTTATGGTTAAACCTTCACCTGCTACAAAAATGAGTGCTTCGACAGCTGATTTTATTTTATTGAATTCTAGTTCTGACATATTTTCTTAATTATTGATACCGGCTTTTATAAGACTTATCAATTCAATATCGGCACATTGAGCATGCTGTACTACTTTAATAAATCTCAGTTTAACCAGTTCCAGTACTGCTAAAAAAGCTACTATCATGTGAGGAACTGTAAAGTTTTTTATATAGTCAAAGAAATATATTTTTTTCTGCTGGCCTAAAACTTGTATCATGTTTTCTATTACGGCATCCATGGAAACTTCTTCCTGTACAATCTGATAAGGAGCGTTTTTTTCGGCATTGATCATAAATTCTTTAAAAGCTTTTAAAAAACTAATCACATCCACTTCAAATAAATCCAGATCCTGTTCAAAATCTGCCCAACTGGATTCTCTTGTAAAATTCAGATGCGTTTTTTCTTCGATATCTTTTAATGATTCAGCCGCCATTTGATACTTTTTATATTCCAATAATTGCTCAACAAGTTCAAACGGTAAAGAATCAGGCTCTTGATCATCTTCAAAACCGGGATTCGGTAATAATAGCTTTGATTTATAAAACAACAGTTTTGATGCCATTAAAACAAAATTTGCCTCTTCTTCCAAATTTACGATCACGGTTTTAATGTGACTAACAAAGTCTTCAGTGATGCGTGACAAGGATACCTGAAAAATATCAACCTCATATGATTCAATAAGTCGCCATAGTAGTCCGAGTGGACCTTCATGGAGATCCCCTACTATCGTAGTAAATTTAACCTTAAAGGACTCTAAATTATCAAGCTTTTCTATACTCATATTAAAATTCGATAATCAGAGTTCATTCCTATGCTATCTTTAAGATTAGCTATAGTTTCTCCGGCGGTTTTTCTAGCCTTTTTTGCCCCTGCTTCCAAAATACTTTTAATTAAGTCGGGATTTTCAATATTTTTTTTACGACTTTCCCTGAAAGGCTCTGTTTCTTTGACGATTTGATCAGATATAATATTTTTACAATCAATACAACCAATGCCTGCGCTTCGGCATTGAGAATCAATTTCCATCTTTCTTGCGGGTAAAAAATAATTATAATATGTAAAAACTGGACAATTATCAGGATTGCCCACGTCAGTCCTTTTAACTCTTCCCGTATCGGTTTTCATCTTTTTCATTTTATCTCTAAGATCATTTTCGTCTTCAGAAAGTGAAAGCGTATTGCCGTATGACTTACTCATTTTTCTGCCGTCTGTACCTGATACTTTTGGATTTTCTGACAAAAGTGGTTTTGGCTCAATGATTGCATTTTTACCTTCAAGTTTATTGATATGATTAAATCGGCGGGCAATTTCTCTTGATAATTCGAGGTGGGGTAATTGATCTTCGCCAATTGGCACTAACTCGCCTTTATATAAAAAAATATCTGCTGCCTGAAGAACAGGATAACCTAAAAATCCATAGGAATCGATGTCTTTGTCAATATTCTCCTGCTTTTCTTTATATGTAGGATTTCTTTCAAGCCATGAAACTGGCGTATACATGGATAACAACAAACTTAATTCTGTATGAAATGGTACGTCAGATTGTACAAATATAGTCGACTTTTCCGGATCTAGTCCTGCTGCCAACCAGTCAGAAATTAATGGAGAAATATATTGGTGAGCTTCCTTATAATTTGTATAAAACGCTGTCAACGAATGCCAGTTCGCCGCCATAAAATAACAATCGTATTCACTCTGTAATTTTACATAATTTTTCAAAACGCCAAGATAATGTCCAAGATGTAAACGACCTGTAGGCTGCATTCCGCTCAATACTCTTTTTAACATAACTTTAATATAGCCCCAGTAATTTTATTAAACTCTGACCTGACAAGAAATCATTGTAAACAGGAAAAAATATAATCAAAGCAGTTGCGATTAGTTTCGATACCAGAACTATCATGTTCATTCCGGATTTTTGTGTATAAAAAAAGGATGCATCGAAAGGCGGTAAAGGAATATAATTTATTAAATGAATAATCCAGCTCATTTTAATAATTTCAATTAAAAATATAAAGATATAACTGTTTCTAGATAAACCTTTGGCATGTAAAAAAACAGCTGCAATAACGATGATCACTATAAACCACAATTGGGCAAAAACAAAACTAACGATAGTATCTCTTTTTTCATTTTTTATCAATCCGCCCCATGAGTATCCGCCAAAAATAAGAACCAGAAATCCCCATAAGTCAAAAGATAAAAATGGATTCCTGGTATTTCGTGTATAATGAACATCCGCAAAAATACCCATTTTAGAAATCACACTATATAAATACCATTCTCGACCAATCATTAATATCATGGCTGAGGGTATTGTATATATAAACATACCAAATTTTGAAAATAAATATTCATGCATTTATTTAAACGCCCCCGCCGACAAAATGAATGATCTCGATGACATCATTTTCATTTATTATCGTTTGATTATAATCGATTTTTTTTATTACATTGCCATTTATTTCAATAGCAACTCTACCCGGGCTTAACTTATAATACTCTAAAAGTGAAATAAGAGAATTCCCTGTTATGGTATCTATTGATAACTTTTCACCGTTAACTATCACTATTTTTTAGAATTCCCTGTTAATAATTTTATATAAAACAAAGCTGCTAATGCGGCAGTTTCAGTGCGTAACACATTATCAGATAATCGAACACTACGAAAACGATTTTTTAAAAATTCAGATTCAACAGGAGACCAGCCCCCCTCAGGACCATTGATGAAGCATATACTGGTATAACCCTCGATATCGGATTTCTTGAGTTTTTCAATACTTGTTTCTTGATCCGGGTCGCCCCAAAAATAAAATACATCTTCACGAAAAGGAAAATCTATTATTCCAGAACTATGTGTTTCAATCACAGGAATAAATGGGTTTTTTGATTGAATACAGGCATTTAAGGCGGTTTTTTTATATTTTTCTTTGTTTTCAACAGGATAGTTTTGATAATTTGATGAAATAAAATGAATTAAATCCACACCAATTTCAGTTGATTTTTGAATCAGATAATCCAGGTTTTTTCTTTTAATCCCTGGATTTATCAATGATGTTTTTACATTTCTTGAAATTTCATATAGACGATCATTAAGTTTTTCAATTTTATTATCGAGAGATAGTTTTCCGATGATGAGTTTTCCGTCGCCGGCAGAAACATTGATTACCACGTCATCATCATAACGCAATACTCTACGAATATGGTGTATATTTTCAGAATCAAGACTTATACTTTTTCCAGATTGAATTGAAATAAAATCTTCAGTTGAAACAAATACTAAAAGATCATTTCTTAGATTCAATTCCTGCATATATAAATTTTAGTTTAATTATAAAAGGCAACTCGATATCGTTTTCTCACACAGACAGCAAAGTTTAGAAACCTGCTTTACTTTGAAGTCTGGGTGAGAAATAATTTTTATATTTCAGATATCTGATAATTTAATTAGCAAAGATGACCATCTTCATCAAGTCCCTTTTCTATGCTAATTACCTCAAGATTTTGTTCGCTGCTGCCAGTACCAAATACAACGACGCTTCCTTTTTTAGCATGCAACATTGCCTGACCTAGCGGCGATTTATAAGAAATTATACCTTTATCCATATCGGCATCCCACTGATCTAAAATAGTGTATACAAACATATCGTTATTTTTAGTTTCTTTTAATCGAACCTTTGTTCCAATAGTAACTTCATCAGTAGGTATTTGAGCCGCAACCATCAAGGTTACATTCTTTAACTGATTTTCAAGTTTAACCATGTTCGCTTGTAAAATAACCTGATTTTCAAGAGCTGCTTTGTATTCAGCATTTTCTCGTAAATCTCCTTTTTCCTGAGCCTGGCCAATTTCTTTAGAATTAGCAGGGATCTCAACTTTAGCGAGATGATCCAATTCTTTCTGCATTGCATTAATCGCATCCTGACTGGCTACCGCTTTACCTGTTTTTTGAAGAGTTTCAAGAAGTGTTTTTGCTTTTATTTTTTGTTCTGCTTCATCCGATTCTGTAAACTGATCCGGGCTTATTTTTTTTAAACCTATTAAGACCGTTTCTTTTTCATGGTCTGACAAAAATGCAACGTCTTTAAATAAAGATACAATTTTTCTAATTGAGTTTTTTGCATGAGCATTGATATAATTATCTAACTCATCTTTTATACTGCCAATTAAAATATCTTTTGAAGTATTTTTAAACTTGGTTCCTTTTGGTTCCAATTTTGGTATATTACGCAATAAACGAAAAAAACCAAGGAGTTGTTCTTCGTGCGGAAGACCTTCGATTTCCCACGACTTTTGAATCAAGTTTTTCATTGCCCATAAATAAATCTCTGCATAATTTTTAGCATTTTTTCTTAATACGGAAAAAAACTCCAGAATTTCTTCATTACTTTTGCTTTCCAATAAATCATTTATTAAAATCTTGTGAATTTTAATCGGAGTTTGAAGAAGCAATTCAATGTATATTTTCTGCCATTGTTTATGATACAATTTTACCCATTTGGCAAAATGTTTTTTAATTTCAGGATATTTTATTTTTGAACCAATGTTTGAAATCTCCTTAATCGACATGGCTGAAAAGTCTTTGGTCAATTCATTTTTTGATTCTTCAGAATAAAACCGATCTTCCTCTCCAAGAGCATCATGAAGCATATCAAGAGCCCAGAGACTCTGTAGTTTAACATCAAGTTCAAAAGAACGCATAGATTCTTTAAAGAAAGGCTGAATGTATTCGATGGCGTCAACATAGTCATCTGGATTTTTTAATGTCGCTATTGCAACGGCAATCCTGTCTTCGAAACTTTGAGCTGCCTGGAACTTTTCAATCAATTGATCTGATAATGTTATCGGTGTATCATAAAGTTCAATGATGTCCTTTTTCTGTGGAGATATTCCAATTAAAGTGTCTTTTAACAATTCTGTACGAACTTTTGACCACCATTTTGACCAGTTTTTAGCCTGGACATATTTATCTACGATTTCTAATTTAATTTCGCTTAAAGATAATTTATTATTAAAAGATACCAGTAAAATTTTAAAAAACTGTATAATGTCTTCCTCAAACAATTTTTTGAGTTCTTCCGGTTTTTCAAACTGATATACCCAGAAATGATCTTCTTTCAAAGGCTTTAAAGATTTCAATGCCATTTGAATTTCCATTCTGTGATCACTTTTATCATGAAAATCAATGATCATTTCACTTGTATTTATATCTTTTATTTTTCCAACCCCCCAGCTTCTATGAAATACATAGTTGTCTTTATCAAATACAATGTTAGTTTCAAAGTCCTGGATTGCATTAAGTATATTTTTCTTTGGATTTACAAGACCGCTATAACGGATAAAATCTTCCAGCAAGGAATGATTCTGGTATTTCTTACGATATGATTCAACCAGTTCTTTCTTAAAACGAACAAAGTTCGGATTATATTCCAGAATTTTTTTACAAAGGATAATGATATGATCTACATCTTCATTTTTAATATAATGATATGCAAGTTGTACATAAAGATCTGCTAGAATTTCCTTCTGTCTATGGCCACTTAAAATTCGTTCCAGTTTTTTAAAAAACTGTAAATCCTGCGGTATTAGTTCTACCAGTTTATTCCAAACCGTTTTTAGTTTTTCAAATTGAAGTGTTTTAGCATAAGCTTCAGCAGCTTGTTTATAAAATTGCAAGCCTTTCTCTAAATCTTCCCCGATAATTGCATCAGCATATTTTAAAGCAACGTCTGGATTTTTTCGATCTACGCGAGCCAATTTTTCAAGTACTGGAATAGCCTCTTTATGTTTTCCGAGTTTTTCAAGTGCGGTGGCTTTCGCGCGTAAAATGGTTCGATTTTCAGAAACCTGCAGCATTTGATCTGAAAGATACTCCACAACAGCCCATTTTGATATTTCCTGAAATTGATCAAGAAGTTGTTTTAAATATACAATTTCATCCGGTAAATTTTGTTTTAAAGCTACCATTCCTAAAAAATAACGAGCAGCAACCGAAGGCTCATATTCTTCAAGATGTTTTTTAGATGCTTCCTTTAAAACATTTAACGATTTTTCTGCATTCGATTGATTTAATATTGATTCTAACAAATTAAATCTTGAAATACTTACATCTTTAGCGCTTACTCTGGTCCATTTTTCTTCATTAAACTGACTCTGGATTTTTGATTCAAGCTCATTGTCATTTTTTATATCTGTTGCATTATCCATTATTTATTCCTTGTTAAAACTTCACAAATTATGTCAAAAACTAATTATTTTGAAAAAGCAAACTCCCTGTTTTCTGACTGATTACAATTTTACTGATTTTTAAGTATCAGGCCTGTACGTAAAATGAAATTTTTACCCGACAATAATTTATTGCCCGCGTTCATTCGGAGAAAAAAAGCGAAAATTGAGGTTGTCAAGCTATTTTTCTAATCAGGTTTCTAACCTCAATTCGGAGTGACTACTTTTTGAATGAAAGTAGCCGCTCCCATAAATTAACTTATAAACAAAGAAGGCCTTTATAAACATTCATAGACCGTCATAAGTCTTTGAAAATTTATAAAAGCCTTATTGTAAAACCGTTTTATTTCGTCGCAGGCGGCGCTGATGTTTCGCCATTACCTTGAGAACGCTGCTTCAATTGTTCAAGATATTTTTTCATTTTTTCTTTATCAGCTTTATCAGCTTCATCAAAATTTACATCAGCTCCATCAAAAAAGACCTGGTTCATGTCCGTTAAAACCTTTAAACTGTCAAATGCCAATACTGTTTTATTTGCTTTTGTTTTAGGAGTGGAACGAACCACCAGTTTTTTTAATACAAGTCCTTTGGTTTGAGGAAATGTATCATTTTCCTGTACTACATTTCCCGGTATAGTGATGGTTAGCGGTCTCCAACCTACAAAATTTAAATTACCAAATTTAAAGATATGCGTTTCACCTCGGCCATCTTCGATCCAGGCTTCAAGTGTATATTCTTCGCCTCTTCCTAATACCCAAATACTCATTGCTTTTACAATACCGGGTAATTCAATGCCGGGAACAGTCTCAAATTTCGGTTCACCCGTTTTATCATCAAGTAATTGTAAGCTTCTTTTTACCGATCTATCATCAGGCGGAGTAATTACAAGTTTGTTATCGCCGGGATAAACAAATTGAAATCGAATTCCCAGACATTTTTTATTGCTGGAATCTAATCCCAGGTTTTTAGGGGCGCCGTCAAGTAACTTGGTTTCAATAATACTTTGTTTACCGCCTGGATCACCGGTTACTTTCCAAATTCCTGCTGCTTGTTCCCAACTCTCAACAATAATGGTACGCAATTCTCTTGAATCAACATCAGTAGGCATTCCCGTATCAAACGACAAAACAACCGGGGCTCCTGCTAAAAACAGGATCCCGAAAGTTGTTATAATTATTTTTTTTATGTTTTTCATATCTGACCCCTTTACCAAATATCCTTGATCTGGCTGCCCGGATATTCCGTATCAGTTTTATCGACCTTCATTCTTAAATCATCAACATAAAAATAAAATTCTCCTGGAACTTCTTTTTTATCGCACACTGTATAAAGTGATACAAAATGGAGGTTTTTATCAAGTAATGCATATCTTGTACTTTGAGGAAGCCAACCAGGAATGGTTATCGACATCTTTCTCCAGCCGAAGAAATCAAGTCTTCCAATTCTCAGGGTATGTAATTCGCCACGATAGTCTCTAAGTTTTACAAATAAAGTGTGTCTAAATTGTCTTCCAAGAGCCCAAACTGACATCTGACGCGCAATCCCATGTACAATGTATTCATGTGGGGGTTTAACTTCTACTCGGTCAAAACCACGATCAACATAAAAAGTTTTTACACCCAGAACATGATTTTGCCCATCTACGAATCTGCTTTTTTCATCCGCAGTGATATCACCGGGGTTAGCGGCATCTTCAATAGGGCCAACCTGTATAACTTTTTTTATTTTAGTATCTCCCAATGGTGTTGTAGATACTGCTTTCCAATCTTCTGCATTTTCAAAATCATTGAGAAGTATATCTTCTAATACCGAAGTGCTGTTCTTGGCTTGACTGGCCTGATTGGTTTGATTCGCATCAGTCGCCTGGTTTCCTGTATTTGTCTGAGGTTGCTGTCCGCCCGCCTGTGCATATACTGACCATAGTCCAAGAAACATGGTAATTAAAATTACTAACTTACCTATTCGAATGTTTTTCATGGCAAACTCCTTTTTATCCATTAATTGTTACCCAAGAAAATATCGATGTTCCTGGATATTACTCTAATAAAGTATCGGTATAAAATGGATTAATCTTGATTATTGAATTGATAACAATGTCAGTCTTTTGTGATAATTTTGCAAGTTATTTTTATTTTTTTATCGATTTTAACTGTTTAACTATGTTATCGCACTCGCCAAGGCTAAAATAATCAATGGTAATGGATCCATTACCGTTTTTAGGGTTATGTTTTATATTCACTCTGGTCTGAAATATTTCCATTAAATCATTTTTTATTGCTGTTATTTCTGGAATTACTTTCTTTACAGTTTTTGGTTTCAGCCCCTGACCCTTATATTTTTTTACCAATTCTTCAACCTGTCTGGCGCTCAATTGATTTCTAATGATGTCATTGGCAAGTTTTTGTATCAGCGTTTCGTTTGTCAGGGTAAGCAAGGGTCTTACCTGCCCTTCTGTTACCCTTTGATCGGCAATAGCAGTTTGAAGCGACAATGGCAATTGCAGCAAACGAATTCTATTGGCAATGGTTGCTCTGTTTTTACCAACCCTTTCAGATAATTTTTCCTGGGTTAAATTATATTTTTCAAGCAGGTCTTTATACACAACACCTTCTTCTATTGAATTTAGTTGTTCTCTCTGTATATTTTCTATTAACGATACCTCTAGAATTTCCTGAGTTTCGAGTTTTTTTACAATACAGGGTACTTTATCCATTTTTAATTGCCGGCAGGCTCTCAAACGTCTTTCGCCGGAAATCACAGTATAATGATCTTCAGTTTTTAAAACCAGAATCGGCTGTAATAAACCAAATTCTTTTATGGTCTGGGCAAGTTCATCGATGGATGTTCTTTCAAATGTTTTTCTGGGATTATTTGAATTTGTTCTTATAATGTCGGTTGCAATTTCAACAACGCCCTGTAAGTGTAAGGCTTCTTGATTTTGATCAAAAGATTTATTTTTCTTTTTGTTCAGCGAATCTTCAAAATCTGTATCGAGTAAATTTCCAAGCCCCCTGCCAAGCCCTGCTTTTTTTTTGGGTTTTATTTCAGACATATTATTTATTTTTATCAATCAATTCTCTGGCCATTTTTTTATACGCTAACGCTCCGCTTGAATCCGGATCGTAAATGCCGATGGGTTCTCCAAAAGACGGAGCTTCTGAAAGTTTTACGTTTCTGGGGATAATAACTTCAAATACCTTGGCGCTAAAATGAGCGCGTACATCTGAAACCACCTGCGAAGCCAGATTGGTTCTCGAATCATACATTGTAAGTAAAATTCCTTCAAGTTCAAGTTCTGTATTTAGTTTTTTCTGAACCAGATTGATGATTCGTAATAACTGGGTTAGACCCTCCAAAGCAAAATATTCGCACTGTAAAGGTATTAGAACGCTGTTTGACGCCACCAGCGCGTTGATTGTAAGCGCGCCCAGACTTGGCGGACAGTCGATCAATATAAAGTCAAAATTATGTTCGATTGTTTTTAAAAACTTTTTTAAAATATGATCTTTATCAGGATTATCCCGCAAGTCAACTTCAAGACCAGAAAGATCAATGTTCGACGGCAATAAAGAAAGATTTTTTACTTTTGTTACAATAACAGTTTCTTCATAAGTAGAATCTCCAAGCAAAACTTCATAAACCGTAGATTCTATCTCAGTGATATCTACGCCCAGACCGCTGCCCGCGTTTCCCTGCGGATCAAAATCCAAAATCAGGATTTTTTTTCCAAGATCAGCCAGATAAGCTCCAAGATTTACAGCAGTAGTGGTCTTACCCACCCCGCCTTTTTGATTGGTTATTGAAATTACTTTACACATCATTATTTTACAACTTTAGTTTATACCGTTTATAAATACATCTTTTTTAATACGAGCCCATGATCGCGGATATTTTATGTTTGATTTACCCTGATATTCGATCAAATAAACTCCCCGTGAATTCATTTCCACAGGACATTTCAAGCTATAATAATTTTTAATATCATAGCCCATCTCAATCATCGTTAAATGGATCTGCTGTATTTGAGATTTTGATATCTCCAAAGACTCGTTGGAAATATCAAAACGACGAGACCGCCAGTAAAGTACTTTACTGCTTTCTGTCTTATTCGCTTCATTTAATTTTTTATCATTTGCTGGAATAACTCTTAAAGCCATCTCAAGGGAAACCAGCGGTTTTAAAAATGCGCGAAACAAAATAAGCCTGCGGTTTCCGGTAACATCGTTACTTTGAATATCTTCAATTCGTTTATTGACGACGCAAACGTTTCCAATATTTAACTGATGAATAATTTCTTTTATATATTTGGCTCTTTTTTCCATGGCTTCTACAAGAACAAATTCAGTCTCGGGAAAAAGTATACTTAAGGGTATTCCCGGCAAACCGGCGCCGGCTCCAAGATCGACAACCACATCGGACTCCATAAACAAACGAACCACATCGTTTTCTTGTAAAACAAGAATACTGTCGAAGATATGTCTTAACCAGTTTTCTTCTTCTTTACCTTCGCCGATAAATCCCTTTGGCATGGCGTTTGAAATTAATGATTCAAAGTACAAATTGAGCAATTGAATTTTTTGAGGATTCAGTAAATTTGCAAAAGATTCCATGTAAGATTTATATTTATTAAAATAGTCCATTTTTTTAAACAAGGTTGGTTCCATCAAATTTGAAAGCAAATTTTCATATTGGCACACGCAGCAATTTCCCGGGGTTTTTTTAAAGGCATGAAAAAAATTTACCTCTTAACTTAGCGTTCATTGTGCCTTAGCGGTTAGTCGATTTCGACAACCAAACAATGCAAGTGAAACTCCAGTCTGCTGCGTGTGCCAATGTTTACGCCATCGTTAAACCAACCTTGTTTATAATGAAGTGGATGAACACAACCGGTCAAGCTCTATACCGGATAAATAAAAATCCATCTGATGTGACATAAGCCGATAAATATGAATGAATTTTTTATATTTTCAAATTTTCATCTAAAGAGTTTGAAATATATTTCGATATGTTTCCTGTGAACCCAATAAATCAAATATTTTCTCAGCCACTGATCAATGAAACCAGCGGCGATAAGTATGCCAATGAAATACGCAAATCCAGGTCAAGTTTATTCGATGACTTTAAAAATGAACCATCAATGACTTCAAGTTTTAATAACAACAGTTTTCTGACAATGATTCAAAACTCCTTTTTACAAAGTTCAACCATTCAAGAAACTCCAGCAATTACGCAAAATAATCATACAAGTGAAACTACGCGGGAAAACAGCAATGATTTAAATTCATATGTTCAAGATAAAAGTTTAACTAAAGAACCAGAAAAACTCGCAGATAAAACAGATAAAAATAATTTTGAAAAACACACTGAAAACAAAAATATACAATCTAAAATTGAAAAACCAAATAATGAAGAATTAAAAAATTCAAGCTTAAAACCGGATAAAACAAACCATTTTAAAACTGCAGAAAAAGATCAAATAGCTGCATCAAATGCGGTTAATGCTGAAAAAGCCATTGCACTTAAAAATGAAAAAAATAATGAAAAACTTTTAAGCGTTAAAGATATAAAAGAATTGTTTTCAAAAGATATTAAATTGCTCAATCAAAAAAAAGAAATCAATGTATCTGAAAACCAGTTGATAAATGCCAGTCGTGCCGTTAACAGCGCTGATAAAAATAACGAAAAAGGTTTTGAGAAAAATAAAACTTCTGTATTTGATAAACTTCATTTAAAAAACAATATCCAGGAAACTAAAAATGAAAAAACATTACTCGAAGCAGATAAATCTCAAAAATCAGCTTCTTTAAAAAATAAATATGCAGATCATAAAACCAATGTTAATTCAGACGATTTAAAAACAGCCAGTCAAATTGTTTCACGTGAAACTATTTCTCTGGCAGCTTCCGACAAAAAACAAATCAGCCAAAATGATAATTTATCATCAAAGAATTTAAACGCTGAAAAAGCAATTGTAATCGATAACATAAAAAGTAATTTAAAATCAAATCTGGACTCGGATTCTCCAACAGGGCAGCAACACAGCGGGTATTCTACACATGGCGCAGAGCGATTTAACTTTATGAACAAGGTCGATGATAATCTTGCTCTTAGAAATAACCTTCAACAACAAATCGATCAGATGATGCAAAAAGCAAAAGTCATCATTCGAGAAAATGGAAATGCACAATTAAGTACAAAATTAAACCCGGGAGAACTTGGAGAAATCAGCATTAAGTTAACATTGATCGACGGCAAACTTACCGGTAAATTTACCGTTGATAATGATTTTGTTCAAAAAGAATTAAACGGTAAATTAGATAAAATTTTTGCAGAATTAAAATCAGAAGGTTATGTAGTCGACGGATTTCAAGTGGATGTAAAATCACAATCCGGTCAGGAAAAAAACTTTAACGAAACATTGTTAAGCGCAGAAGACAGAAACGCCAGGGGTATTAAATTAAATTCATTGCAGGAAAATTCTATTAGCGATTATAATTCAAGCGATTTTGAGTTAAACAAACAGGGAGAAATATATGCCTGATATGATATCGAGCAATATACCTGTAAATGCTCCTCCTGAAGTAAAAGTTAACAAGGAAGCGCAAGAAAACAGAATTCCTTCAAATATAAAAGTTTACGACAAAAAAGGTCAGACTCTTGGTAAAGATGACTTTCTTAAATTATTCGTAACACAGTTATCAAAACAAGATCCGTTAAATCCGGTAAGCGATAAAGAGTTTATAGCCCAAATGGCGCAATTTTCTGCTCTTGAACAAATGAACAACGTATCATCTAATATGAGTGAATTAAAGTCGATGCAGGCAAGTAATATGGTCGGTAAATTAATTACCGGAAAAGACGCCTTAAACGGTAATATGATAACCGGCGAAATTACTAGAGTCATTTATGATAATTCAGGAAACATTTTCTTAAGAACAAAAAATAATACCGTTCAAATGAAAGACGTAATTAGTATAGAAAACGTAGTTCCGGTTAAAGAAGTTGTTGCAAAAGAAATCATAGATGATAAAAAAAATAATGCAGTTGTTTCACGTGAAACATTGCCGGCTCTAAAAGAAATTGAAGATAAAAAAACCGCTGAAAATAGTGAAAAAAAACCTAATCCGGTCGTTAACGGCGCGGCTATTTTTACTAAACGAGCGGTTACAGAATATGAAAACAACAATAAGGAAATTTTAAATCATTGATATTTATAATAAAATATTCATGAAATTTAAAAAAAATTTATTAATAGATTTATTTTTTAAAACAGGGGAAACTTAATTATGATGCGAACACTTTATTCCGGCGTATCCGGATTGAAAAATCACCAGGTTAGAATGGATGTTATTGGAAATAATATTTCAAACGTCAATACTACGGGGTTTAAATCAGAACGGGTGATGTTCAATGATTTAATCTCACAAACCATTTCAGGCGCGGCCGAACCTCGAGACAATGTGGGCGGTGTAAACCCAAAACAGGTTGGCTTGGGAATGAACATAGCATCTATAGATAAATTGATGTTCCAGGGTTCATTACAAACTACCGGCAAAGGAACTGACGTTGCAATAACCGGCGAAGGATTTTTTATCGTCGCTGATGGCGATAAAAAGTTTTATACACGAGCCGGTAACTTTGATGTGGATAAAAAAGGTTCTTTGGTAAATCCGGCCGACGGTTTAAAAGTCCAGGGTTGGAATGCACAAATTGACGCCAATGGTAACAGATTTATAAATACCGCTGGAACAGTGCAAGACCTCAACATTCCATTGTTTTCAAAAGAACCGGCAAAAGAAACTACTTTTGTGGTTTATAAAAGTAATTTAAATGCACGAGCTGAAGCCATGCCTTCTGATGCTACAGATGAACAACGGTACAAGATGATTGCCAATGTTCCTCCTGAACAAAGAAGGGGTCATTTAACCAGTAAAATGGTGTATGATGATCAAGGTAATGAACATAACTTGAAAATATTTATGTGGAAAAGCGATATGAATCGCTGGACAGCGTCTGTTGCCATGTCTGATTCTGAACAAATGAGTGTTGATGTTGTCGGTAAAAATCAAAACACCGCTGTTCCCAACAATAAACGTTTTGAATTAAACTTTTCGCCTGATGGAAAATTAACATCGGTAAGCGATGGAGTTGATATTGAAAATAACGGCCAATTAAATGTAAATATTTCATTTAGAACACCTGGTGAACCGGCTCCAAAAACAATTCAATTAAGAATGGGTACAGCCGGCGCAGTTGATGGCGTAACTCAATATGCTTCTGATTTTACAACAAAAGCAATTGATCAAGACGGCTATAAAATGGGTTATATGGAAGCCTTTGCTATTGATTCTTCTGGAACCATTACGGGAACTTTCTCAAATGGAATGAAACAACAATTAGGTCAAATTGCTATGGCTAATTTTAATAACGCTGCCGGTCTTGAAAAAGCCGGGTCAAGTTATTTTACCCAGTCCAATAACTCTGGTACAGCCATGATTGGAGAATCTGGAATTGCAGGTTTAGGCGCCATTCATGCCGGAATGTTAGAAATGAGCAATGTAGACTTAGCTGATCAATTTACAGATATGATCGTTACTCAAAGAGGCTTTCAAGCGAATTCAAGAAGTATTACGACAGCCGATCAAATGCTTCAGGAATTACTTTCTCTTAAAAGGTAATCGATAACGATTTAACATAAATGGGGATATCTTTATTATCCCCATTTATTTTTAACTCCACAAACCCATTCTCTATATATTATTATATTTAAATAAAAGTATTATATTATATAATACTAATATATACAAGTGTGTTTATGTGTATAAGTAAAGTTTTAAAAAGTATATAAGAGAATACTCTATATTTTCCGTAAATAAAGCGAAATGAAAACAAATGTTTTCCACAATGAATTTACACTTATACATAAAACACATGGAAATATTTTTAATAATAAAAAATTAAAAGGTAAAAATGTTTTTTGCTGTGTATGAATGTGTATAAATTTAAGAAGAAAAAGTTCATTGAAAAAGAATTAAAACCTCATTACATAAATAGAACTTTGTCAGAATTAGAAAAAGGCTACCAGATAGTGTAAAACTATTCTTCACATTTAGTAAGTACATGCAGTCAATTATATCAAAAATCTTTAAAAGACTTTACGCCGGAAGATTTAAGAATTATGATTGGTTAAAACCTTTCATTAACCTATCTGGTACCACTGGCAATATCCCTGTTAGAAAAAAATCCAATGATATCAGGTGACTTATATAATGGCGATCTTTTGTTATCCGTGCTACAGGTAGATTCAAACTTTTACAATCATCATTTAAAATTAAAGCAAACTATAAAAGAAATCATAGAGAATAATACAGGTCAAATTTATGAAATGTGTTTTAATCAAAAAATTTTTGAGAGAGCAATTACATTATTTTTGCATAATAAATAATGTATAAAATATTGTCAAAAAAATACTGATTGACATATGAATTAAAAAAATGAAAAATATTTATAAAAGTTAATAACCATAATTATGTTTATAAAGTTTAATAAATTATTATTAATTTTGTTTCAGTGTAATTTAATGTGTAATTCCATGCTGTTTTCGGTTGAAAATAATAATGATGAAGTTATCCATGAAATTTTAAAAACCCAATTTAAAACTTTTTCCGATTTGGCGTATGAGAATAGCGTTAAAAAAGATATCGACGCTGAAAAAAATCTACAGTTGAGAAACAAACGTCAAAAAGATTTTAAATATATATTGGCCAACATAGAATATAATGAATATACGTTTGACAAAAGTTACAAAATCGGCGATGGAACACTTTATATCGTAAAAATATTCAGCAGATCGGTATTGCCAGAAAATATTACAGAAGAAGAATTAAATCGATTAGCCTCATTGGGTACACAAAAAACACATTACTTTTTAATATATTGTAATAAATCTGGCAAAATACTTGATTCCTGGTACTTTAAGACGCCAAATGAAGAACTTCAGTTTAATTTTTTTGATTTTGATAAAAATAAGATAGATGAATTGTATTTTGAATTAAATGAATCATCTTTAGGAGGAGCTTATGGTCTTAACCGGCTCATTATTTTTTATTTTAATCAAAAAATGGATCAGTGTTTTAACTATAAAATTTTTGATCGTCCCGATTACCTTAAAAACTCAGCCAATTATTATGAGATAAATTTAAAATATAAAATTGATGCAAAGTTAAACCAGCTTGTATTGAATGGATATCAAATTATTCAAAATAAAAAAACAAAAAAAACAATCATTTATCAATTTAATGGCAAAAAATTTGAATTGGTAAAATAATTAAAACCTTACAAACGCATTATGAAATATAAAATTACAGTTTAAAATAAATATGACATTTTTTAGAAAAAAATTTATAAAACAAATGATTCGTCAAATTACTTTGATAGTTCTATTTTTTAATTTTTATCCATCCTGTGCTGTAGAGTTTGATTTTTCTGAAAAACTTCTGCATTACAGCGTAAATGGTTTTACAGAGGGAATCATAAAAATTCTCAAAGACGGGGTAGATGTCAATTCGCGAGATCAAAGTGTTTCTTTTAAAGGTGAAACACCTTTGATGAAAACAGCTATTAACGGAGACATTAAAAACACTCGTATTTTATTGGAACATGGCGCAGATATAAATGCTCAAGATCAAAGCGGAGAAACCGCTTTATTGTCAGCCGCCTTTGTTTGCCATCTTGAAATGGTTAAGTTTCTTTATGATCATGGAGCCGATATTAATCTGGCAAATAATAAAGGCTATACTGCGCTTCTTGTTGCCGCCGACAGGGGGTATGATGATATAGTGCATTTTCTACTTGAAAAAGGCGCTCAGATAAAACCTGCCTTAAATGGTTATAATATCATTATGGCGACATCAAAATATCAACCCGAATTGATGGAGTTTTTTTTAAAAAATCATGTTGATCCCAACGCAAAGACCAACAAAGGTCAAACGGCTTTAATGGAGGCCGTTTGTTCCAACAACCTGGATTCTATAAAAATTTTATTAAAGTATAATGCGTCTCTGTATATTAAAGATAATCATGATCGGGATATTTTATATTATTTGTTAAATTGTCATAATGGGTTTAGCGAAGAAACATTAACATATGTTGTTCAATCAGAGCCAGATTTTTTAAAAAAGTTAAAAACATCCAAAGAAATTTTATGGAAAATATTTCGGGTATATACCGATGAACGTTATCTTGAAAATCTTGCTTTATTTGAAAAGTTTGTTCAAGCCATGGATAACATCAACATGGTTGATGAAAATGGATTAACTTTTCTCGATCAACTGGGTTTGCAACAAGAAGAAGTTAATCCGGCTCAAGGTAGTTCTTCAAACCATCGATCGCAACACATTGAAAAAGTCGTCGCGATAATTCAAAAATATGGAGGTCTTTCCGCCCATCAAAAACAAATTCAAATGATCAATGAATTTAATAAAAAAATGGAAATTACTCATTATAAAATTACGGATGAGATTAAAAAAGATTTTAACACATTAACCAAACATATAAATCATGATTTTATAAATCATATTTTACATAGTTTAAAAAATGAACTGCAAATGGTATATTTTAAACTTTATGCCGAACAAAATGAGTATTTTGAAGATTTTTATCATGTTTATCCATATGTGAATTTACTTTGTAAAATAAATCGAGAAAAAGTTTTAATCGATTACTATGAAAAAAATTATACCATAAACTGGCCTGATGTAAAAAATGAATTTCAAAGAAATGTATTGCGATCATGCAGTACAACTTTTATGAATACATTAATAAAAAGAAATGATAAATATTTATTTTCGGCAAATGGTCTGGATCTTTTTTCAAAGAAGAATTTTATTACAACGGAGTATCCTGAAAAACTGAATATTTTAATAGAAAATAAAAATAAGTTTTTTAATCGCCAGACTGATCAGCTTTTGATTGAATATTTTCAAAAAAAGCTATATGTCAACAAAATTAGCAGTCTTGACTTTAAAGATGATATGGGTAATACTTTGTTGCATACTTTGCTTGCGGAAAAACAAAATTTTTCTAATGATTTTCAACCATTGAACAGAATTGACTACCTGATTTTTCAGCAGATTTTTTATAAAAATATAAAAGCCAACGTTATGGATGTTAATGCTGTCAACAAAGAAGGTAAAACACTTCTTATGTATGCCGCCTATAAAGGTTATTTTTCCGTAGTAAAAATGCTGGTTGAAAATGGGGCCAATGTAGACATAAAAGATGTTTATGGACAAAGCGCGATGTTTTTATCCACTCTGAATCATTTTACTTCTATTGCTAGGTATTTATCAGAGAAAACAAATGACAAAAATTCCATCTTCATTGCAGATGAAATTGAAAAAGAAAAAAGTTTAAAAGCGACTGTTTTAGAAAAACACAACATGGCGTTCTCGCCTGAAATAAAAAGTTTTGTAGAAAATCAAAAGTTTATCTTGGATGTAAACATTACAAAGCCGCCCGTACCTTTTTATGTAAATGATTGTCGGGTTTATCAGGCCGTTGAGCAGGAGAATAAGGTACAGTTAAATTTTTTACTTGAAACAGGTTATTCTCCGGATTGCGCTCAAGGGATTGGTGATTCAGGACTTTCAACGGCTCTTGAACGGGCTATTTTTAATGAGAATGAAATATTGGTAAAAACTTTGCTTCAATACGGCGCCAGCGTGAATGAAAGAAGCGCTAGAGGATATATTTTTCCATATGAGAATATAAAAAATCCGGAAATTATAAAAATGTTAAAAGAAAAAAATATAAAGGTAATCCATAACCCATGAAAAAAGTTTTTTCTTTATTCATCATGCTATATTATTATTTTTCAGGTCATCTCATGGCTCATGAATTTCATATAACGCCTGAACAATCCTCTAGTATTAATGAGACCATTCAAAAAATGAAAAAAGGAGATAAGCTAATATTTGCCTCAGGAACATATCAATTGAAAAAACCCATTGGTATTCAACGAAAAAGTTTTCTGGAGTTTTATGCGGAAAAAGATGTTTATATAATTTTAAACGAAAATGCGATTATATTTTATATTTATAATTCGGATAATTTAACTTTTAAAGGATTTCACGCCAAACATGTTATGCCCTATTATTCTAAACATTGTACAAGCGGCGTAATGGATATATTATACTCTCATGATATATTCATGGATCATATTGAGTTTAACGGGTCGGGAATAGTTGGTGTACAGATTAGAGATTCTGGCAGTATAACCATTCAGAGTTCATATCTTCATCACAATACTATTTCGGCTATTGAAATTAAAGGCGATGTCGATAATATTTTAATTCAAAATAATACAATTGAAAATAATCCCGAGTTTATTAAATCAACGATCAGTCTTGACAAATTAAAAGATCAATTGATCATTAAAAATAATATTATTCGATAGTAAACATTTTAAAAGGGGGTAAGTCTACCCCCTGATGCAGGTACACGGTACCTGCTTACCCCCAACGTATATTTATTAAAAATAAATTTTTCTATTCAATCTATATCAAATTTTTCATCTTTCAAACAATGAAAACAACAATAAATTCATATCGTTTTTATATTTCCAGCGAAAACGAAGGAAAGGTTCGCGAGATAAAACAATACATTAAAGAAGAATGTAAAGTAGCTACTGAAATTATACCGTTGACCATTAACCATCTTACAGACGAGCAAAAAAAAAGATACAATCCTGTTGAAGACGGAGAATCATTTCTGGAAAATGCACGAATAAAGGCCAGAGCTCTTTTTAGTATTGTAAATGCTCCGGTAATTGCAGACGATTCCGGTTTAGAGGTCGATCTTTTAAACGGCGATCCGGGTGTTTTTTCAAGCAGATATGAAAAAACCGATGAATTAAGGATTGCAAAATTACTAAATGAATTGAAAAACCAACCATCACATTTAAAAACCGCGCGGTTTATATCGTGCATTTGTTTTATTGATAAAACGGGCAATGAAATATTTTTTAACGGAAAAGTTGAAGGTCTCATTATTAACGAACCGCGCGGGAAAAACGGCTTTGGTTATGATCCTGTTTTTTTATACCAGCCAATGAATAAAACTTTTGGGGAACTACTCCCGGAAGAAAAACAAGTTGTCAGTCACAGATCAAAAGCTCTCAAGTTGTTTTTGCAATTTTTAGATCGCTACATTGCATAGGAATATTAGGTTAATGAAATTAAATTTTAAAATAATCTATATTTTCATTATATTACTTTTGTTAAGTGATGGCACATATTCAGTTTATATTGAAAATTTAAAGGAAAGGTTAAAAACCGGCGATTGGAACCTTGAAACGGATCGATCAGAATCAGGAGATATAAAATTTAACGATGATGGTTTTATTTTTAAATATTCAGGAGAAGGTATTCCCTATGGAGAGATCACCGGCAAATATGAGATAATTAAAAATAGTATCAAGCTGCAACCTGAACATTTTCAGACAGGCGGTCATCAGGGTCGTAATTTACCTGAAGATATAAAATATATAAAAAATTTGATAAGTATAGAAACGTGTAGAATTGAAAGCCCGCAAAGTGCCGTTGAATTTAAAGATATTCTTCAATGCACTCATTCATCGTTTTGGGATCATAAAAATCTGGTTTTTAAAAATACGGATAGAGTTATTAATGAAACAAACTCAATAACAACTGGTAAACGAAAAGCTGATGTAACAACCAGTGTTTATGTAAGATCAAAACCAGACGTTTCTTCAAAACCCTTAAATTGCAGTTGGAACTTAACATCAAAAGGAATCATCTCTCCTGATGATATAAAATATTCTGAAATATATGTATTTGCCCGTACGAAAAATAAAATAAACATTCAGTCATGGGAAAATTACTGGTATTATGTTCAAATAAATAAACTGGGATTAGCTGATTGCATGCGGATAAAAGGATGGATATACGGTGAATTTATAAAATTTATCGATTAAATTATATGTTTACATATCGTAAAGCTACCATTGACGATATTTCGATATTGACCGAATTGCGAATCGAGTTTCTTAAAGAAGTAAAAGGAGCGGATTTAGAAAATAAAAATGACATGTATTATAATATTGAAAAATATTTAAATAATCATATCACGGATGAAAGTTTTATTGCCTGGCTTTGTGTTTTTGAAAACGAAGTGATCGCAACGAGCGGAATTTCATTTTATGAAGTTCCCCCCTCTCATAGCAATATTACGGGAAAAATTGGCTACATTATGAACATGTATACGAAAAAACCTTACCGAAGAAAGGGGATCGCATCCATTCTTTTTGAGAAAATAATAGAAGAAGGACTAGAAAGAAAGGTCGGTAAACTAAGTCTCCATGCCAGTAAAGACGGTAAATCTCTATACCAAAAATATGGTTTTATAGAAAACAATGATGAGATGGTTTTCTATAAATTCAGGAGAGATAAATAAATTTTAAAGGGTTAATATGAATAAAAACATATCAAAAGGATTACTTATTGGGCTTGTTGTATTTGTTTTAATGTTTATTTTTCGACTTATTTATAGTTATGTTGCAACAGACAAAATAAATGAAAATAGTATAAGAAAATTTGAATTATTAGATGAATCAGGTTCCATGTACCAAAAAAAGAACATTGCTTCAAAAAAAATTAAATATAAAGAAAATGAATCATCCTCTAAAAGCATAGATCAAAAATATGAAAAAGTAGCCAATATTGATACCCAGTCTAAAGACATAGAGACAGACGAAAAAAAAGTAAGAGACATTATCAATACCAGCGGATCTGTTATTCAATATGAAAACAGTTCCGGATTAAAAAACAGACATAATCGAGTGATTAAAATTGCAGCAGGCGTTCCTCCAGAAAAATTTGATGAACAGATCGATGAATTTAAAAAAATTGGTACAACATTATTGTTAACGATTAATAAAAATGATAAAACAAACGAATACAAGGATTTACAGGCCAAAAAAGAATCGTTATTAAAAATTAGAAATTCTTTGACCAATCTAAAGAACAAAGGCGGAAAAATAGATGAGTTTATTAATCTGGAAAATCGAATTTTAGAAATTGAGAAAGAAATTCAAACACTGGGAATAAATCTGGGTGAATACGACTCTGAAAATGAGTTTTGTACCATTTTATTGACGATGTATGAAAACAAATCTTCAAGTAATGTTCATTTTATTCATCATATCAAAGTGGCTCTTGAATGGACAATAAAATATTTTTTCCTTATGTCGTTATCATTTATATTTTTGTATTTACTTTTATATTTTGGATTCCCTCTTCTTGAAAAATACATGAACCTGTTGGTTGTTCAAAAAGTAAAAAAGAAATAATAACAGATGATCATTTTTTTGGTAGAATAATGAATATTAGACTATACTAATATACCATAGGAGAACAAAATGGAATATAATCATTCAAAAGAAACGAGCTTATCGTTTGAAGAAGCAATTGAAAAAGTAAAAGTTGAATTAAAAAAAGAAGGGTTTGGCGTTTTAACTGAAATAGATGTTAAAGATACGTTAAAACAAAAACTAAACGTAGATTTTAAAAAATATCGTATTCTTGGCGCATGTAATCCCCCGTTTGCATATAAGGCATTGCAGGCTGAAGAAAAAATCGGGGTAATGCTGCCTTGTAATGTTATTGTTCATGAAAAAGAAAATGGAAAAATTGAAGTAGCCTGCATTAATCCTTTGTATTCTATGCAAATAGTAAATAATAAAGCTCTTGAAGAAATCGGAAAAGAAGTCAGCTCGAAATTACAAAAAGTCGTAAATAGTTTTTAGATCATAGAATTATATACGGCGCCCGAAGGGCGCCGTATATAATTCTATGATTGACAATTCAAATTGATTAAAAATCATCACAGTAGAATTAAAATAAAATAAGTAAAGGGTTTTTTATAGTTTGCTTACATCAATTATAAAAAGCTATATTAAATGAAAAACAAATCTGCTGAAAAATATGATTTATCTGTAATTTTACCGACCTTTAACGAGAAAGAAAATATAATTCTTATATTAGATAAAATTAGAAAAGTATTAAAAAATGAATCCTACCAAATCATTGTTGTCGATGATAATTCACCCGACGGAACATGGGAAATAGCCCAGCATTATTCTAAAAAGCTTTCTAATATCCAAGTGATACGCAGATTAAACATGAAGGGGTTATCTTCCGCTATTTTAGAAGGTTTTGGATCTTCCAATAGCAAATGGATGGTGGTCATGGATGCTGATCTTCAACATGATGAAAAAATTCTGGTGGAATTTATTAAAGCCTTTGAAGAAGGATATGAAATTGTTCTCGGCTCAAGAAAAACAGCCGGCGGCGGCATTGGCGAATGGAATGCATTGCGAAGAGTCATTTCATGGGTTGCTACTAAAATGGCGCTTTTAATAATAAAAAATAATGTTTCTGACCCCATGAGCGGTTTTTTTGGAATTAGAAAAGAAATTTTTGAAAACAGTATTGATAAAATAAATCCGCGCGGATTTAAATTATTACTTGAATTATTGGCTCATAATCCGGATTCAAAAGTTCATGAAATTGGTTTTACGTTTAATAAACGACTTCATGGGAAAAGCAAGTTAAATACAAACGTAATTATAGATTATATGGAAGCCCTCTATGATTTAAGTTTTGGAAAATATCTGCCATTGAGATTTTTAAAATATTCCATCATTGGTTTAACCGGTTTACTTTTATATCAGCTTTTTATCTGGATTGGTTTAAATTTACTTGAAATTTCAAAATACTATTCGATAGCCCTTGGAATTGAGGCTGCCATTCTCAGTAATTATTTTTTAAATAACTTCTGGACTTTTAGAGATTACCGGCATAAAAGTATTTATATCATCACGGGTTTGTTTTCATATCATTTGATCAGTCTCGCAGGAGTTGTCATCAATTATTCTTCGACCGTAATTTTAATAAATCAATTTAAAATAAACATTTATACAGCCAGTATAATTGGAGCTGTCTTATCTACTTTATGGAATTACCGAATGAACTTTCAAATAACATGGAAAAAAGAAATTTAATATGAAAATACCAAGAGACATCACGCTATTGATTCATTTCTTTTTTGATGAATGTGTTCCGCCATTTATCAGAGATCGAAAATGGTTTATGTATTTACCGATGAAAATTCTTTTTGGTAATAAAGCAAATTTAATTTTAAATTTTAAAGATAAATTTAATGAAACTGGCGATGACGAAATTGTAAATTTATACAAAGAACTTCATGATGTTGGCATAATGCAGCGAGATACCGACATCAATACAAAGTGTTTAAAAAAACTTGAAACTAGTATTGCTGGAAAAACCGTTCTTGACATTGCCTGCGGCCGAGCTTATTTATGTGATAAATTATCAAAAGATTATACTGTTACCGGCGCTGACTTTGTTATAGACAGTTCTGTTAAAAAGAAATATCCTCAAATTAAGTTTTATGATGCAGATATTACCAGGCTGCCTTTTAAAAATAAACAATTTGATACTGTCATTTGTGCCCATACCCTTGAGCATGTCCGAGATATTCATCAGGCTGTACGAGAACTTAGAAGAGTTACAAAAAAAAGATTGATCATCATTATACCTATGCAGCGTCCATATAAATATACATTTGATCCTCATGTACATTTTTTTCCATACCGGCACAGTTTTTTACAGTTCATGGGAAAAAACGGATTAAATCAGGAATGTTCTAACGTTGGCGGTGACTTATTTTATATTGAGGATTTATAAACACAAGGGGGTGCCAAAGAACAGCGCGGTTCTTAACGCGATGTTCGTGGCAGGGGGGCAAGGATAAAATCACAGCAATTAATTTTCAAAGCCCCCTTTTTGCTGTTTTATAATGACAATATTACTTGACTCAACATCATTTATTGTATTGTTGATATCATGAACTACGCGGTTGTTTTTAACGTCACCCACAGTGAAGAAAGTCATCATCATAAGGTTTATGAGATTCTTGAAAAAGAATACAATCTTAAGCATTACGAAATTCAAGAAGAAAGAAAAGTTCTGGCGCCGCACACAACTGTAGTTGGTAAAAACGGAAATTTTAAAACGGCGCATGAAATGGCGGAGTCTATCATTGACAGGTTACTTCAAGAAGACATTACGCTTGATCGAATTCTTGTTTCACGAGGTAATGATTATTCGTTGATTGGCTGACATGATAATAAACAAAAAAGGTTATCCTTTTTATTAAAAGAAAATGAAAAAATCAATTTTTTGGGTTTTTGGAATAATTCTTTTAAATTTTTGTTATTCACGGGATTTTAAACATTTCCAAACAAGTGATTCACAACAAATCATTGAAGTTACAGTAAAAAACGGTTTAACTGCTGAACTGCAAACTTTTGAAAAACATGGTAATTCATGGTCGCCAGGACCGGTAAAAACCGCTGCGGTCGTTGGTAGATCGGGAATAGCTCCGACTGGTTTAAAAAAAGAAGGTGATGGAAAAACGCCTTCTGGAATATTTCTTCTTGGGCATGCGTTTGGATATGCCGACAGGGGAGTGGGCAATATGCCATATCGCCAGGCTACTGAAAAAAATGTCTGGATTGATGATGTTGACTCATCAGATTATAATCATTGGGTCAATTTACCTACTAATGCGCGATCTTTTGAAAGGATGAGGCGGAATGACAACCTTTATGAATATGGGCTTGTGGTTGATTACAATACAAATCCTGTTGTGCCGGGAGCCGGTTCGGCTATATTTTTACATGTTTGGCGAAATGAAAAGTCGCCGACAGATGGATGTGTAGCAGTATCACAAAAAGACCTGATTCGCTTGCTTGTCTGGCTTGACCCATCTAAAAAACCCAGGATTATTATTCATTAAATAATTTTGTACAAAAACATATAACATGAGTTCGACGAAAATTAATCATCGTTTGTTAAAACTTGTGAATCCTTTATTGGGAACACTTGATATTTTCATTCCTCGAATGCCAGAGGAACAAATTAATTTTGATCAACGGCTAAAAATGAGAACGGCTGTTTTTATCGGTTATCTAGTACTTTTTACCTCATTTATTTTTTCAATTCGTTTTTATTTTTATTATAAAGGATTTAATCTTTTTACGTTTTTACTTGTATTCAGTATTGCTTTAACAGTGCTTTCTTTACGAAATATAAAAAAAAATACTTTTTTAAATCGAAACTTTTTGTTGTTATTGATTTATTTTATCGCTGTAAATTATATTTTAATGTATCACAATGCAGGTAAATTGCATACCGGTCTTCTTTGGAACTTTGTAATCGCCATTATTGCAGTATTTTTACTTGGTCCTGCAACTGGCGGTTTACTGGTTTTGGTCTCGGTAATATTTTCTGTTTTTTTATACTGGTTAGAGGCAAATGGTTTTGAATTTCCAAGACATAATCATCCGATGGATCAGAACAAGTCCATTTTAATATTCAGTACTATTTTGGTTTTAATAACTGTGATCATCACCTGGCTTTATGAAATCAGCAGAAATAATGCCCTGCAAATGGAACGAATTAATAATACTAAACTGAAAGAAGAAAATATTAAAAGAATATCTGCAGAAAATAATTTGGCGGAAGCAAACAAGAATCTCGAAAACCGTATTGAAGAAGAAATTAAAAAAGCATTACTTAAAGAAAAATATTTTTCACAACAAGCGCGTTTAATTGCCATGGGCGAAATGATTGGAGCTATTGCCCATCAATGGAGACAGCCTCTCAATGCCATTGCTTTGATCGTTCAGGATTTGCAGGAAGCATATGCAACTGGCGACCTTGATGATTCTTATTTTAAGTCAAGAGTTACGCAGACCATGGAGTACATTGAACATATGTCACAGACAATTGATGATTTTCGAGATTTTTCAAAACCATCAAAAACAAGCGTAGAATTTAATGTTATTCAAACCATAAAAGATTCACTTAAAATAGCAGATGCCAGGTTAAAAAATAACTCAATTGAAATTGTATTAATTGGTCATGAAGATAAAGCTGATTTATTAATTAAAGGTTATCCAAATGAGTTTAAGCAGGTTATTTTGAATATTCTCAACAATTCAATTGATGCCATCGAGGAATATCGCATAAAACAAGGTAATCCTGATTATATCGGAAAAATTGAAATAACGTTACAAGATAAAAAAATATTACATATAACCATAGATGATAATGGCGGTGGAATCTGGAATGAGGCTATGCCGTTTTTATTTGAGCCATATTTTTCAACCAAGGGAGCCGATAAGGGAACTGGAATTGGACTTTATATGGCAAAAAAAATCATTGAAGAAAGTCATAGCGGTTGGTTATTTGCTGAAAATATAGAAAATGGCGCCAGATTTATAATCGTTCTCAATGTGATTTAATAAAAATATTTTCGAGTATTTTCATTACATGCTTTTTATTTACAGGTTTTACAATGTAGTCGTCCATGCCGATTTGAATGTATTTTTCCAGTTCTTCCTTAAAATTATGGGCAGTACACGCAATGATGGGGGTTTTAAGTTTATTTTTTCTTAGTTGTATTGCTGCATCTATGCCCGTCATTCCGGGCATTTCAATGTCCATAAATATAGCATGGTAGGTTTTAGACATGGCCATTTTGACAGTCTCCTGACCATTGCTGGCTATATCTGCAGTTACTTCAAAATAATTTAAAATATTTTTTAAAAGCAATTGGTTTACCGAATTATCTTCTGCTATTAAAACATTGAAACGGGCATTTCTTATAACTTTAATGATTTGATCGTCATTATCTGAAATTTCGGCTCCTGATGTTTGGTCTGGTTTTTCAGGAATGTCAACCTTTATGGTAAATGTAAATTCAGAACCCGGGTTTTTTATTGTACATGGAATTTTTTTTGCAGGGCTGACCACTGAAATTTGTCCACCCATTAAATGTGTAAGATTTTTAGCAATCGAAGTACCAAGTCCTGTTCCGCCATATTTACGGGTGATCTCTGCAGATTCCTGCTGGTATTCAGAAAAAATTTTAGGTAAATATTCCGCGCTGATTCCCTTGCCGGAATCGGATACTGTAAATTCAAGGATCGCATGAGAATCCTTTTTCTCTTTTTCGCTGACTGACAGCGTGATATGCCCTTCTTCTGTGAATTTAAAGGCGTTACCGATGAGATTGATGAGAATTTGCTGTAAACGATATGGATCGCCTATATATTGAAAATTTTCAATATTATTAAAATCGATAGTAAAATTTATGTTTTTCTTTTTTGCCTGTTCAGAAAATAAATTGATTAAATAATTTAAGGCAACTTTTAAATCAAATGTGATTTTTTCAATTTCAAGCTTTCCGGCTTCAATTTTAGATACATCTAAAATATCATTTACAAGATGAACCAGGTTTTCGCCGGATTTTCGAATTAACTGCAAGTGTTTTAATTGAGATTCATTTGGTTTTTCATCAATTAAAAGATCAGTCAGGCCGATGATGAGATTCATTGGCGTTCGTATATCATGACTCATGGTCGATAAAAAGTCGCTTTTAAACTTATTACTTTGAATTGCCTTTTCTTTTTCAATCTCAAGATTATGTTTATTTTTTAAATCAGAAGAGATATCATGAAAAGAAAGAAGTGTACCATTTAACTCACCAGTTGTATTGAAAATTTGATTTAAGGTTAGTTGAAAAATTGCATTTAAATTATCCGGTAAAGGTATCATTGTTTGTAGAATAACCTCTTCGTCTGCGGTATTTTTAATGTGTTTTAAAATATCCGGATTGCTGTAAAATATAGTTTCGGCGTTTGCTTTTAACATTTCAGCGTCGTTACAAGAGAACAAATTGCAGAAGGCATAGTTAAAAAATAATAAATTACCGACTTGGTCAAACATGGCGATGGCATCTTTAGAGTGTAATATCGCTTGAGTTAAAAGCGTCATTTTTTCTTCATAATCTTTTTTTGCTTTACGATCGCCTATAAATGCGGCAATTTTATCCATTTCTCTGTGAAGTAATGGGATATTCAGGGGTTTTGTAATAAACCTGTCAACGCCCAGGTTGATTGCCTTCATGAGATTTTCTTGATCATTAAAGGCAGAAGCCAGAAGAATTGGAATATCAATATCTTCCAATCTAATTTTTTCAACCATACCAAGACCATCTAATATGGGCATATGAATATCAGAAATTATAATGTCAGGTTTTAATATTTTATATGCCTCATACCCTTTGATTCCGTCTTCAGCCTGAAATATTGGCGAAAATTTTCTTGAAAGAATCGAAACCATGATTTCACGAATGTCTTTTTCATCTTCCACAACAAGTATAGAGATATCTTTCATAACATATATCATATACAAAAAAATAATGATTGTCGAATAGTATATTAGTAATAAACTATAATTTTCAATTATGGATGCGATATTGAATAAACAAAAAAGTACACGTTATTTCGGTGTGAATTTCGATAATTCGTCAGGGGCAGCGGAAAAGGCTGATCTCAAGCGAAGTCGAAAGGTAGCCTTTGCAGCGCGGGGCAGGCTTGCCCCGCATCCATGCGTTATCCTGCCTGTAGACCGTCGTGGTCTTTTGGCAGGCTTGCCCCGCATCCATGCGTTATCCTGCCTGTAGACCATCGTGGTCTTTTGGCAGGCTTACTCCGTCCTAAAAACGATTGTCAGATTGAATCAGGAATCGGTTTTAACGAATTGTGTCAAAAAAAGCATTTACTATAAAAGAAATCCGGGCGTCGTTTTTAGAGTATTTTGAGAGCAAGAAGCATTTGATCGAGAAAAGTGCAAGCTTAATGCCCGCAGACGACCCAACATTATTATTTACCACCGCCGGAATGGTTCCGTTTAAAGATTATTTTTCAGGTATCGTTAAACCGCCTTCGCCGCGCATTGCTTCTGTTCAGAAATGTTTTCGAACTACCGATTTGTCAAATGTTGGTCGTACACTGCGGCATATGTCCATGTTTGAAATGTTGGGTAATTTCAGCTTTGGCGATTATTTTAAAAAAGAAGCCATTGAATTTGCCTGGGAATACGTTACGAATTATCTGCCTTTTGATAAAGAAAAAATCTGGGTTACGATTTATCTCGACGATGATGAGGCTTTTGATATCTGGCATAAACATATAGGAATGCCCGCCAACAAGATTGTTCGTTTAGGTAAAAAAGACAATTTTTGGGGTCCTGCAGGTTCAACAGGAGCCTGTGGTCCTTGCAGCGAATTGTACCTTGACCGTGGTGAAACGTATAGCTGCGAAAGCGATGATCCCAAGCCCGGAGATGAAGGCGAGCGCTTCATGGAGTTCTGGAACCTGGTCTTTAATCAGTTTGATTTAAAGGAAAACGGCGAATATGCGCCATTAAAAAGTACCGGTATTGATACGGGGGCAGGCTTAGAGCGTTTGGCAACTCTGGTGCAGGGCGTTGATTCGGTATTTGATACTGACGAACTTAAACGCTTAAGAGAAGTTGTTGAAGAGGTTTATGGCGTCAAATACGAAGGCGATAGTATTGATTCGATTCGTGTTTTAGTCGATCATGTTCGTGCTTTAACCTTTACCATGTCTGATGGAATTTTCCCTTCAAATGAATCGCGCGGTTATGTATTACGTCGACTTTTACGACGCGCTCTTTTGTTTGGAAGAAAAATAGGTCAAAAGGAACCTCTTTTGTATAAACTTGTGCCAACGGTTGTTGAAATCTATGGATATTTTTACCCCGGACTAAAACTCTCGGCTCAATTGGTTGCTGACTATATTCAAGGTGAAGAGCGTCGTTTTTTGCAAACGCTCGAGGTCGGTTATCAAAAAATTTATAACATCATGCACCATACAAAAGAGTTTCGAAATTCTGAAAAAGTAATTACCGGAAAAGAAATATTTACGTTATACGATACGTTTGGATTTCCTCCCGAGATGACCCAGGAAATTGCCGAGAGTGAAGGTTTTCAAATTGATCTTGCCGGTTTTGGCGCCGAAATGGAAAAACAGCGCAACCGTGGTAAATCAGCCTGGAAGGGCGACGCGAGTGTGTTAAAAGAGATCTCGACACAAACAAAATTTATTGGTTATGATTGTGAATCTGCTCACGCTCAAGTGACTGAACTTTTATTGACAGATGAATCAGGAAAATCTGAGACCAAAAAAAATGTACATGATTATGAAGTCAGCGGCAGGGTTTTTTATCTTGTTACTGATCAAACGCCCTGTTACCCTGAAAGCGGTGGTCAAATGGGCGATTATGGTTTTGCTCACGGCGAACATTTTAACTGTAAAATTATCGATACCCAGAAACAGGGCAATTCCATTTTACATGTTTGCGAAGCTCTCGAAGGTGAAATTGCAGCAGGGGCAAAAGTTGAAATAAAAATAGATACCGACCGTCGCGAGAATTTACGAAAAAACCATAGCGTTACACATTTGTTAAACGCAGCTCTTCGTAAGAAATTCGGCGCACATATTAAACAAAGCGGTTCATTGGTAGATCCTGATTATTTGCGTTTTGACTTTAGCCACCCAAATCGACTTGACGAAAGCGAAGTAGAAGCCATCGAAATCGAGGTAAACTCCGCGATTGGCCGAAAACTTGGCGTAAATACACAGGAACTTGTTAAAGACGAGGCTGAAAAAACCGGCGCTGTGATGAACTTTGGCGAAAAATACGGCGATGTTGTACGCGTCGTGAAAATGGGTGATACTTCTTCAGATTATTCTATTGAATTTTGCGGTGGTACACACGTTAAAAATACAAACGACATCAAGTTATTTTTAATTGCCAAAGAATCAAGCCCCGGCGCAGGTAACCGCCGTATTGAGGCGGTAACTTTTGACAAAGCCTGTCAGAAAATCGTTGATCTTGAAAATAATCTGTCTCAGCAATTGCATGTAGAGGGTCATAACATTGCTGATGCCTATAAAGATTCATTTCAAAAAATACATATCGAACTTCAAAGTGTGATGAAAAAGCCAGAAGCTGAAAAATTTTCTATACTGCATTGGCATGTTATTAAAAAACTGGAAAAACAAATCAGCGAGTTGATTGTAAACAATAAAAAAGCTTTAAAAAAGTCGGCAGTAACTTCTGACATAGATGAAGAGTTGCTGGATAACTTGGTAAATACAAAAATCGTAAAAAATGGCAACAATGTGATATCGGGAACCGTAGAAGGTGGTATACCTCAGATGAAAATCATGGTCGACTACCTTCGCAGCAAAAGCCCCGACTCTATCATTATTCTTTTTAGTTTCGGCGAACCTGTCGGCAAGTGGAACCTTCTTTTGGCCACCACCTATGCCTATGCCGAAAAAACCGGATTTGACGCTTCAAAAAATATTAAACAACTCATGGCAACCCATCCTGAACTTAAAGGCGGCGGAGGGGGAAAAAAAGAACTCGCCCAGGCAACCGGTATGATTCCGGCTGAAGGATCTGCGGTAGTTGAGAAGATATTTGTCGAAGAGTTAATTTAAATAGTATAAGAGACTCGAAATTATGGAGTCATTACTCGTTCTTTAATTTTTAAATTTGTCAGTTATTACGTTAGATTAGTGCAAAAAAAAGCCCGGGTTTGATTCCGGGCTTTGCAGTGTGTTGAGAAAGGAGGAAGGAGAGTAGTCAGTGTTGCACTGACTGATCAACTTAATTAGCAGATCATTTAAGTTCTGCTTTATTAATCTTAATATTAATAAATTATAATATAATCGGCAAGTTTTTTAATGTTTTTTTTGAAAATATTTGGAAATTCTTAAAAAAAATATTTAGAGAAAATTGCAAATTACCTTGCAAAACTTGATATTTTTGACTCAGTTCCACTCAACAAACGTTTGATATTTTTTAAATGCATAATGGAAATAATGAATGCAAGAGCTATGAAAAAATACAGTAATAAAAAATTATTTTCATAGTTAAAAAAGAAAAAGAAAGAGAGAGGTAAGCTCATTGCCCCCATTAATGAAGACAGCGATACAAATTTTGTTAAATATACAGTAGTAACAAAAACAAGAAACGCAATTAAGGCTTGAAAAGGTGATAATGCGATGACAACTCCACAAACTGTCGCAACACCTTTACCTCCCTTAAAACTTAACCATACCGGGAAAATATGTCCTGCTACTGAAAACAAACCGGCCATTAATATTTCAATACCATACGGATCTACATCGTTGATCAGAAATCTTGCTATGCCAATTGCCAGTGATCCTTTTAAAATATCGATAGCAAGAACAACAATAGCCCACTTTTTTCCTAGCACACGCGCAGTATTGGTTGCTCCGACATTTCCAGAACCAACTTTACGGATATCAATATTTTGTAATTTTCCAATTAGATAAGCTGTTGGAAGTGAACCAACAAAATAAGATAAAATAAAAACAAAATACTTTACATTTATTTGTATAAGATCATTCATTGTAAATATGAACATAAAAATCATGTTTATTGGTAAACTGTCAATCTAAATTTTTTAATTTAAAAGGCAATAAAATGGGGGACGGCTACATTTTGGTTAATTACGCAACTAAGTCATAGATATTTTCCCCTTTTAGAAAAGCCCTGTAATTCATATTATCCCAGAATTCAGCCGAGCGACCCTCAAAGTATTTACATCGTAGCCATATCAGGGATTCGGCATTATCCGATCGCCAATGACAACCTGTTTGTTTAAACCTTGTCGTAAGAATATATTTAACGGTAGATTCAATTGCGCTTCCCAGCAGGCACGTCTGCAGGGTAAGAAGCCACATGGCATAAAGAAAACATAAAACAATTACCTGAATAGATCGTGACCGATGAAGGATATTCAAATTACACCAGCTTAAAATATACAAACCGCCTGGGAATTGAACACTATACGCCCCAAGATCTGAAGACACAATACATTCCGAGCAGATTACCAAAATTTTTAAAGACAATTCCAAATTAGATGCATGGAATAAAAAATAACATGCCCCGAGGGAAACGTGTTTAACGTCAATTCGCAAATGAAAAGACCGGGAGGTATCCAGTATAGATGCGCCAGAAAAATTAGTATATGTGAAAAATGCCGGCATGATAAGAATTGTTTTCCGCAAGAATAATAAAACGACAGCCATCCGTTTATATGAACCGTAAAACTGTTTATCATGAATTCTTAATAGAAAAACTTAAAACCCGTTTGGAAAATGCGGAAGCAAAAACATAAAAACGTTAAGATTTTCATCAGAAATTGTAAATGCAAGGGCCAAGGGGAAAATTAACTTGAAACAATTTAATGTTCAGGGTTTACAAAGAGTACGCCCTGAATTGCTATTGGCAGGTATTGCACATAATTTTACAAGATTAATATCTCTTAGAAAAAAAGCTTCGTAGTTATTGCTGCTTAATTCAAAGAGATTGATAAAAAAGCTCCAATCTCTCTTGAGACTATAAAAAAATGTAAATTTCCAATAGAAGCCAACAACGGTAATTCTAATTGTGACTGATCAGCTGTTTTTTTCCATATTTTTCACAACTTCCAGGCTGACCCCGCGATTAAATTATTGTGTATATCTCTTTTTAAATTCAGTTCGGTCTTTTTGTCGCGCAGCTTTTTCTTGAGGACTTTGTTTTCCAATAAACCATTGATGCATCGGACTGTTTAAAATTTCCTGAAGTTTGTTATTAAGTCTTTCAGCACCTTCTGCTCTTACTCCGCCAATTGCCCTGTTTTTTGCAATTACTTCACGCAACTGAGGAATAAATTTTTGGTAGAATGTATCAGCCACCTCAAACATTCCATGCCATTGAGTATAATCAGGACCCATCATAGATGCTCCGTGACGGGCTCTTCTGCCCTCGTGATGCCACAGATAAAAATATGTAAATTCAATTTGATCATCAAAAGTAACATCTGATGTTATTAAGTGCTCGCTTCTCATTAAGTTATACAATTCTGTTGCAGGTCTGGCAAACTTATCATTGTATGTTTCAATTAAACTGTCATATTGTGTATACCAGTTTTCAATCCAGCTTGGAGAATGGCAGCTTGAACAAACATCCTGCATTTCGCTGCGGCGGTCTTCCCAACGTTTTGAAGGTATTTTTTGAGCCTTGTCTGCCGCATCAATTTTTTCTGAAATCGGCGGTCTTAAATTCCACGAAATTCGACTGCCCACATCATGTGTAATTTCCAGATCGCGTGTTGCTCCCATATGACATGTAGCACAGGTGGGTCCGCTTTCAAAATCTACACCCGGAATCCACTTAAGATTTTCCATGTCTTTATAATATTTTTCTCTATTTGCCACAAAGGAAATTCCATGCTTTGATTCCATATATATTTCTATATGCGGATGATCCGGGCCCATATGACATTTACCGCAAACTTCCGGTTGTCTAGCCTGTGCAATGGAAAAGTTATGTCGCAAATGACATGCAGAACATGAACCTTTGGAACCATCGGGATTAATCCGCCCTATGCCTGTATTTGGCCATGTATCAGGATCGAGTTTACCATCGGCAAGTACTTTGACTTCGGAACCATGGCATTGCAGACAACCTGAAACGGCCACGGCTGAATTTTTAATTTTATTTCCATTTGCATCAAACTTTACATGACCTTCAACAACCTCTGCTAATTCGTTATCTAAACTGCCAATGATAGCTCCTGCCTTGGCATGATGACTGTTAGTAAATTCTTTAAATTGTTTTTCATGGCACGAAGAGCAATCATTAGGCGAAACAATAGTTGATATTTTAAGTCCATTGTAGTGAACCATTAAATCTTTGTCTCCTTCTTTAGCCTGATGACAATCATAGCATCCGATACCACTGTGGGAGTGTTTACTTTCTTTCCATTGTTTTACAATTCCAGGTGTTGTATCCTGATGGCAGTTTACGCATTGTTTGTTTATACCGCTTACAACTGCATCCGGATATTGAAGAACACGCTTTCTGCCTCCTTCAATCCATGCTACAATGAGCAACGAAATAAAAAATATAACAGAAAGAAAGGCAATGATTACTTTTTTCATATTTAATGACAGTTCTTCAGTGCCTCGAAACATTTCTATAAATTCATTTATAAAACTTGCAAATTTATTTTTTTTAGATGATACGGTTTTTATTTCAAAAGGATCTTTTTTCTTTTTTGACGGCATAATGTACTCCTGTTAATTCTCAGTGACTTAAAAATAAGGCAATAGCTTCCCATAGTGTTAATCCGCATAATAAAAAAACAGCTGCAATGCCAATGTATACGCTGGCTTCGCTGGTTTTTTTATTTTTACGAAGTCTGTTATCTATAAACGGCCATAAAAACATAATAAAAAAGGCAGCTCCCATAATCAACACTGCCGCTGAAATAGATGTAATTTTTAATACTCTAAATGTAAAATAAAAATACCACTCCGGTTTAATATGTGGTGGAGTAATCAAAGGATTGGCTTTATCTTCAAGACCAGCTGGAAAAGTAATCGCCATAAAACTTAAAAGTATCATCAATATAATCGCAATGATGATTTCTGTAAACAAGTGATCCGGAATAAATGGAAATGTTTTTCCTTTTGATTTTTCATCAAAAGAAAATTTTGTTATACCCAATAAATGCATCAAAGCGACATGAATTGTCAGAAAAAAAACTAGTAACATGGGTAAAAGTGCGGCATGAAAAACATACATTCTACTTAACGTAAATTGAGAAATTGAATCTCCATCTTTTATAAAACTTGCAAGAACTCCTCCTATTAAAGGAACTGCGTTTAAAAGATTTCCGGCAACCGTTAAACCCCAATATGACAATTGCTCAAAAATCAATGAATAACCTGAAAATCCTGTCAATAAAGTAATAACCAGAAGAAAAGTTCCAATCATCCAGTTGACTTCTCTTGGTTTTCTGTAACTACCTGTAATAAAAACACGTATCATGTGCAAAATGACTGACGCAATCATAAAGTTTGCTGACCATTTGTGAATACTTCTTATATACCAGCCAAAATTTACATTTTCGCTAATATTTTTTACACTATCATAGGCATGATCGACGGAAGGAATATAATACATGGATAATAAAAGACCGGTTATAATTTGAACGATAAAAAGATACATTGGGGTCCCGCCAAGACACCACCACCAATGACGCAAATGATCTGGAACAGGTTCACTGCTAAATGCCTTAAAAAAATCAGGATCAATTGGTACTCTTTCATTTAACCATTTTTTAACACTCATTAAATTTTCCCTTTATGACTTGCCTATTATGGCATATACAGCTGTGTCAAGAACCAAAAGTTCACATGACTTTAAAACCTGTTTTGCTTTTGACGGCGGACCTGCAATAGCTATTCCATTTTGGTTAAAAACACCGCCATGACACGGACAAAAAAATCTCGATTTCTCTGATTCCCATTTTACTTTACAACCCAGATGAGGACAGCGATTAGAAAAAGCAAAAAATTCTTTTTGCCCATCCACCACCCTGCTTGACAGTAAATAACTTTCGCCTGATGGTGTTGAAAATGTAATCGTTTGATCTTCTGGTATGTTTTTAATTAAAGCAATAAATATTTTTTGTTTAGCATCTTTACGCGAAGGCCAGAGGAATCTTAAAACGACAGCTCCCAGAGTTCCATAACTTATTGTTAAACCTGCTATGGCAAGAACGGTTCTTAAAAAACCTTTTCGACTGACCTCGTTTTTTTTATCCATTTTTATCTGTTTATTTTAAAACATTTAATATAGACTGTTTTTCAGTATCGGTTAGTTTAACAGAAGGCATGGCAAATTGATATTTACCTTTTACTTCTTTATTATAAATGTCTGGAAACTTTTTCTTGGCTTCTGCCGGATTTGTCATATATGCCTGTAAGTACTCATTTGATCTCTTCGCCGCATAACCCGTTAAATCTGGTCCTTGCTTTGCTTTAGATACATTGTTTAGCGCATGGCACACTCCACATTTTTTCTTAAAAATATCTCCATCTTCAGCAAATACAGCTGAAGTAAGCAAAGAAATAAAAACCAATGCTGATAATTTTTTAATCATAAATTTCTCCTTATGTTTTCAATAAATATTTGTTTATTGATTTTCTTTATTTTTTAAAATTACTGCAGCATTTAGCCTGTCAAACAAATTTTGAGGTTTAAATAAATATACGGGGTAAATTCAAAACACATAGATTAACGTAAAACCCCATTCGCCCATCAACGCGCCCTCATCTAGACTCCATATACTTAATGATCGTCTCCGGATTTTTCTCATCTTCTGCTATAAACACATGGCAGAGCGTACAATCAGATCGAATTGAAGCTCCCTTTGATTCTCCTATGCCGACCAGAGTATCATTGTGGCAACGAAAACAACCAGGAGCCGCCATATGACCAACATTACTTGCATATGTATCCCATGTTATCTTCATTCCGGAAAAAATATTACTTTCGTAAACTTCAGAAATTGCCTCGGCAGCCTGGGTAATTAACTCTGACCATTGGTTAACCTTGTCGGGATATTTCTTGTTGTAATAATCAAATAAGAATGTTTTGGCTTCACTCCGCAAGTCGCTTGTTTTATGCTCTGCCGTTAAAAAATCCAGACCTTGTTTTTTTATCCACGGTAAGGATCTCGAAACAACTCCTTTTGTAATTGCCTCATCAAGAGCCTTTTCAGGCGATTTTGCAGGATGGGCTACCCGATTATGGCAATCCGTACAACTCATATCTTTAAAAAGCAGGTTTTTGTGACTTGATTCCGTTGAATATTGCTCAGTAGCAAATGTAATTTTTTCACCTGTTTTTTGATTTGTTTCTTCTATCCATACAACATCTGAATCATCTGCTGCTGTTTTATATTTTATTTTCAAATTATCATCTGTATGCCAGTGAATTCCTCTTGATTTATGATCAATACCTGACTTACCTCCAACCTTCAACAGCATTGCAGTATACAAAGCCTTATTATCTTCACGTGATTCATCATAGCGAATGTGTGTGAAAAGTCTGTCTCCTGAAAGTTTGCTTGTCCAATGACAATTTTCACATGACGATCTTGATGGATGAAGTGGACGTAAAATATGTATTGGTTTTTTATGAATGTTCAATACAACCTTAAAAGCCCTTGATAGTCCTGAAAACTTGGCATGAAAAAACGACGATGTACCGGCGCTTATATGACACTCAACACACTTCACCCTCGAATGTGATGAATTAAGATGTGTAACTGCCTCTGGTTGCATGGTGTCATGACAGGCGTTTGCACAAAAATGGTTTGACTCGGTATATTCTATAACTGACGAACTTGATAATACAATAAATATAAAGGCAAGTCCTATTGTAACAGTTATAATTATAAATTTGACTCTTGCTTCAACTTCTTTTAAATAAATTGGTTTTATAGTGACAATTTTATCTGGAGCTTTTTTAAAGCGTCTATAGGCAAACAAACAAAGCCCTGAACCGATAATAAAAGATATAAAACCAATCAAAATGAAGAAAATTTCCATGTATTCAGAAGTAAGCCCGAAAACATTTATAATTAAAAAAAACGGAACTGATAAAAAAGCAATCATCGCAACAATGATTCCAATTAAACCCATCCATGTAGCTGTCCAGTCGGGCAACCATGTCTGAATTTTTTTTATAATTCTCAACATATTTTTCTCCTTATCTAAATTTTGTTTGTTTTATTTATTAATCTAAATCCTTTAATGATGAACTAATGAATGTAAAATTTTATATCTTTAAATATAATGTAATAAAGCTGAAACACATGGACATTTTTTAAATGATAAATAATTTAGATATTTTACTGCTTATAAGAAGTAGCTGATCCGTGTGTCACATTTGTATGGCACAAGGCCACACGCAATTTTTTTATCTTTGGATTTAATCGGAACTTAATAGAATTTAATTTTTTAAACTGCTTTTTTTTGGATCAAAGGTAGAGGCTCACGCCTATTAAAAGTTGAAGATCTTTTTGTTTCAAAGATATTTTATCAAAAGTGTTTAACCACATTTCATTAAGACCTTGAAGATACCAGATATCTGCCATAAAACCAATCGGCAGTGCAGGCAACTTATAGCGTACTCCAAGAGTTCCCATAAAACCAAAATTATTTGCTCGAACGCCAGCCTTATCTAATGTTGTAAGTGTTGTACCAGTCGTTATACCATAGTCCACTTGTGTAAATTTATTTTTAACGCGTGTTTCATAAAAAAAACCGGCGCCGGCTGATAGAAACTTAAATTCAAATCGCGCGGTTACTGGTATAACAAATTGTTCATAAAACATATTTGAAACGCTTATTCCGGAGTTTAAAACATTAAATCTCGATTGTTTGTAGATAAAACCGGTATCAAACTTTACATACTCAAGAAAATCTGCAGTAATAAGACCACCAGAAACCAGACTAAAATCCGGCAGTAAAATAAAATTTTGCGGCGGTTCAACTCTCATTATCGCCGTGTTTACTCCACCTAGCGCTGTGATGCGCATCACGGGAGATGTTGGTGAAGCCATCGTCTGTATAGATATACTTAAAAATAAAGCTGAAACAGCTATTTTGATAGTTTTACTTTTCAAACTTTTCATGTTATTCCTCTCTTGTATATATATGCAAATTCTCAGATGATCATTATTATGATATTTAAAAATGATTATTAATATTAGCCATATCTTGAATACTATTTTTTTACCTTATAGTATTTGATAACCGGGATATACACCGCTTCATCTGCCGAATATCGAAATTTATGTAAAATTAATCATTAAAACTTAAGGTTAATGGTGAATCATCCACTAACCCTAAATTCATACTAGATAAAAATGATCTTCTTAAAGATATAGACTTACCCCAAGTAAAAACTGTACATCACTTTGTTTGCGTGATACATTCGACAGGGTGGAAAGTTCGTTTAAACCTTGCAAAAACCATACGTCTGCCAAAAATCCGAGAGGAATAAGTGGTAATTTATACCTGAAACCAAGAGTTGCCATAAGACCATAATTTGATCCGTTTAAATTGCTCTTGGCAAAGGTAGAAGTTGTTGAACCCGTAGTTGGTGAAATACTCCTGTAGGAAACTTCATCTTTCAATGGCATGGCATAATAAGCGCCCAACCCGAAAGAAAAAGCCAATAATTCAATACGAGCTGTGACCGGAATAAAAAGATGCTCATAACTTGTTTTGAATTCTGCCGGTGGTAAACTCGCCGTGATCGACGAATAGCTTGTTTTTTTATATAACAAACCAGCATCAAATTTTAACATGGGGATAAAATCTGCTGTTATCTGGCCCCCAAAAGTCGTACCAAAATCTGGTACAAAAACGGTCAACTGAGGCATTGGATCCATAAAAACCAACGGAACAGATCCCCCGCCAAGCGCTGTAATCCGCAATTTTTCCGCCGAAACAGCGGAGCTTAAAACTAAACCTGAAATTACGCTTAAAATAATTTTCTTCTTAAACATTTTCATACAATACTCCTTTTGTATTTACACCCTCGTCAAGACAACTTTTGTTAAATAAAGTTGTACATTTGCAAAGCTAAAAGATCGTCCGTTATAATTTTGAATACCATACATTTGATGTACTTAAGAGAGCGTCCAAGTTTTGGGACGCGCTCTAAGTACGAACGTTTTTACAAATTCGCATCAAAATAATTTTATTGATCATCGATCATCTCTGCATATTTTCTCAAAATTTTATTTGACAAAGTCAACGACACAGAAAAAATCATCGTCTTATCGGCAATTTAAAAAACATAAATCAAATTTATTCACTTCTGCAAGATCATTATGGAAAGCCAGAAACTCCCCTTCAACATGCGACAAACGAACAACTTGCAATTGCTGTCGTTTTATCTGCTCAAACTACAGACAATCAGGTAAATAAAGTTACCCCTGAACTATTTAAACATTTTCCGGATATGACTTCTCTGGCAAAAGCTGATATCAGAGAAATTGAAAAAATAGTTTTTTCTACGGGTTTCTATAAAAATAAGGCAAAAAATATTAAACAACTGGCTATAATCGTCAGTGAACAATTTAATGGAAAGATCCCAAATGATTTTGATACTCTTTTAAAGCTCCCCGGAATCGGCAGAAAAACTGCCAACGTAATTATGGATTGCGCATTTAAAACATCTATTGGTTTTGTGGTCGACACTCATGTTAAAAGACTCTCCAATCGGCTCGGATGGACCACCAGCCAAAATCCGGTAAAAATTGAAAAAGATCTAATGTCAGTTATCCCAAGAGAATACTGGAAAGATCTGTCATTATACTTAATTTATCATGGCCGAAAATTTTGTATGGCTCGCAAACCTGATTGTGACGGTTGCTTTTTAAACAAATTATGCCCTTCGGCAATGAAAACAACTAAAATTAAATGAGACTTTGAAGATTGTTATCATCCCACGCTTGGCGCGGGATGATAATTTTTTTGATTATAGAGGTTTTTTCAACGCTAGTTCGCCGTTTTTAGAAATAAATAGAACATTCAATCTTCGAGATTCTTCATTTACAAATGCTAAATATTCGAGATTGTTTTCATTACGCTGTTCAATCGCCTCTGAAACAGATAAAATAGAAAGAGGATATAATGAATAAGAAATATCTTTTAAACTATTCTCTTTCATTTTAACTATTTTCTCTTCATATTGACCAAGTTCTTTAGTAGGCGAAATTAAAGAGTAATTTCCATCAGGTCGGGCAAATACCATGGAATACCTTTTTTCTTCAATATGATGATACATATGAAATTTAAACTTTTCACTTTGAAGTTGTAATATTGCTTCAAGATCGGTCATTGGTTTTACAGGAGCCTGATAAACCTGAATTGTATGATCTTCTTTAGACAATTCATTTTCTCTAGTCGGCATTGCTTCAAAGGCAGTGCTTTTTTCGCCAATTTTTTTATGGTATTTATCTATTTGAATGTTCAAAATATCCACAGCTGCATCAATCGACGCATAAAGATCCTTATCTTGCTTTTGAACATGAAAGACTGTAGCATCCGCATGCACAGTAATTTCACATACCTGATTTTGTCTGAGAAGTTTAAAACGTACATCAACTGCTTCAATGTGATGAAGTCGATCTTTAATTTTACCGACCTTCTCTTTGCAATATTCTTTGATCGCATCTGTTGGTTCCAGATTTTTAAAATAAAATGCAATGTTCATAGTTTTCTTCCTTAAGTATTAGTATATTAAAGTAGGCCTTTAATAGCTTAATTTTTTTATATTTTAATTTATTGTTTGTTAAAATATACAATAATTTTATTTTTTTACCGTTCTTTGCTTTGCAGATGGGATGTGTAGTAATTTTCTATATTTTGTAACCGTTCTTCGTTTAATATTAAAACCGAATTCCTTTAGCTTTTCTACAATTAATACATCCGGCAAAGGTTTTACATGATTTTCCTGTTCTACAATAAATTTAATGGCTTTTTTTAAATCTTCTACTCCAAGAATTTCATCGTCTATGCTTTTTATTTTTTTTAACAAAAAATACGAAAGCGGAAAAATTCCATAGGGAGTAATGCAATATTTATTTTTCATAATTCGTGAAACTGTCGAAATATTTAACTGGGCAATTTCAGCGACATCTTTTAAAATCATTGGTTTTAAGTACTTCTCTCCTTTAAAAAAAAATAATTTTTGTTTATTTGCAATGATTTTAGCAATTTTCAACATGGCATTTTTTCTGTACTCAACGCTTTTTAAAAGATTTTGCGCTTCATGAAACATAACCCGCCATTGCTTGATGTTTTTATCTTTTTTTAAACTGGTAAACATGTCTGTATTTAAATTAACATCGGGTAGTAATGGGTTTGTAAAGTTTAATTGAATATTTTGTTCTTTTACAGAAAAAATAATCTCTGGAATGATGTAATTTTGTTCACCTGCGCTATATCTAGCTGCAGGATTTACTTCAAGGGTTTTTAATTTTTTTAATGCATCGCGGATTTTACTTTCTTCGAGATTAATGTATATTGTTAAAGCCTGAATAGCGTTCTCATCCAGTTCCGTTATTTCCTTTTGCCCCTGTTGAAGAATAGAAATAACATCAGATAAAATAACATCATCTGGATACTTTACCTTAGCCTGCCATTCCAGACACTGCCAGGTATTTTTAGCACAAACCCCGAGCGGTTCAAGCTGCAAAAAAAAATCCATTACTTTTGATAATTCTCTTTTAGAAAATCCATTATTAATCGCAATTGTATCATGATCTTCTTTAATAAAACCATTTTTATTTATCGAGGTAATGATTATGTTGGCAAGTTCTTTGAGATGATCATTTAAGTTAGATACGCTTACCTGTTCTAAAAGATGGTCTTGAAGGCTTTTATCCCTGTAGGTAAAGTCTTCCATATTTGACTCGCTGCTTTTGTTTGAAATTTTATGATGTAAAATAAATTCATCCAAAGAAACTTCTGGAGGTCGAATTTCTTCTAAAAATATATTTTCCAATAAACTTTTTTGAATATTTTGTGATAATTCCAAAGTATTTAAACTTAAAATTTCAAGTGATTTTTTAAGATTAAGCGATATTCCTGATTTTACCCGAACCGAAGCGCTTTGTCTTTGTCTGAGATTTGCCATTATTAATTATTTTTAAAATTATAGTTTAAAATCATCGCCAAGATATATTTCACGGGCTTTCTTGTCTTTAATAAGTTTGTTTGCGTTACCTTCTATTAAGACCTCGCCGTTAAACATAATATAAGCCCTGTCGGTAATTTTTAAAGTCTCTCTGACATTATGATCTGTAATTAAAATTCCAAGATTTTTTTCTTTAAGTTTAAAAATAATTTTTTGAATATCTTTAACGGCAATGGGGTCAACTCCGGCAAAGGGCTCATCAAGTAAAATAAACTTCGGATCAGAGGCTAGACAACGAGCAATTTCTACACGTCGCCGTTCTCCCCCTGAAAGGGTCATTCCCGCTTGAGATTGAACATGTCCAATTTCAAGTTCTTTTAACAATTCATCAGTTTTTAAATAAATTTGTTCTTTTGAAAGCTTTTTAATCTCAAGTATAGCTTCAATGTTTTCTCTTACGGTAAGTTTACGAAAAATAGACTCTTCCTGGGGCAGATAACCAATACCATGTCTGGCGCGCATATACATGGGCATTGTCGAAATATCCTTGTCGCCAAGAAAAACACTCCCTGCTGTCTGTCGAACCAGACCCATGGTCATATAAAATGAAGTGGTTTTACCGGCGCCATTTGGTCCTAATAAGCCGACAATTTCACCCTGTTTAATATTAAAAGAAACATCACTGACAACAACACGTTTACCGTATTTTTTCTTTAAATTTTCAACCCTGAGAATGATACTTTGATATAAATAATCATTTCCAAATGCAGAAATTCCACTATGATCTTCTGAAGATTTAAAATAACCTTTAAACTTATTAACAATTTTTTTCACGGACAATTATGGAGTACAAAAAATGGAATCTCTCTGTCAAGGACTTGTTTTCGGGGCCCTTTTTTTATCTTTAGCAAGACAAACTGCATTTCATAGATAAATATTTGACGAAGGGTCATTCAAACGAATTTTGACTTTATGAATACACAAGAATTTATTTTAGCAGAGGTTACTTCATCTACCGGACCAGTTAATAAAACTGAAATTCAGGTAGTTGATGCTCCAGCAGCCATGCACAATAAGCCTGAGCCAATCGGAGCAGTTTGGACATTATTACTTCCTCTTTTACTTATTGTAGGTTTGTATATACTTTTTATGAGACCGCAATATAAAAAAGAAAAAGCGCTTAGAGAGTCTCAAAAAAATCTTTCCAAGGGTGATCGAGTGGTAACTCGCGGCGGTATATGGGGTACGGTTGTTGGCGTTAAAGAACAAGAAGGTATTGTCGTGATAAAAATTGCCGACGATGTAAAAATTGAAGTCAGTTCAAACGCAATTGAGGCGATCAATCCTCAAATAAAAAAAGAAGAAAAAAAAGGCAAGAAGGCTTAAGCTGAATTGTCTATGGGCAAAATTAATTTAAAAAACTATTTTAAAATATTTTTTAAACAGATACAATGTATTGCTATCTTGATTTTTTCATGTTATTTTAGCAATGCATTGTATTCTCAAAACATTCCAACAAATAATGCAGATTCTAATACTGTTGACAAGCAGTCAGAAAGTCAAATTGGCGAAAAGAGCATAGAAGCAGATTCAAATAAAGATAATTCAGAAACTCAAGAAAAAGATCCTGAAGCAAAGGCAATAGTACCGAAGGCAGTTTATACCAATCCAGCGATGCAGGGCAAATTAAACGAACAATATAGATGGACTCCTGAAGATCCTTCTTTTTTATATGAAACTCGTCATATTCCAGATCATATAAATAAACAGGAATTTTTATCATCAGAACTTGAAAAAGTTGAAATAAGAGAACAAATAAAGGAACAAATCAATTTTAGAAAAAGTCTGGATAAAATAAAAATTAGACTTCCCGATATGACTCAAACGTTGGTTTTAGTCAGCATCATTATTATAGTTCTCGTTTATCGTAGTCAGGTACGAAAACATCAAGGATCTAGAAAATAGATAAAAATACAATTAAAATTATGTTTGGTTTTAATTGTATTTAAATCATATTTCAAGGAGGGTAATTTGAAAAGCAGCAGGTCGTCTTTTTTTATAATTTTATTTGTAATTGTTATATCGTTTTTATACATCTGGCCCAATATAGGTACAAAAACAATTGAAGTTCATTTTTTACCGAATCTTACAGAAGAAGAAGTTCACAAGGCGGCAGATTCTCTAAAAAACTATCTGTCACACTATTATGAAAATAGATTTGAAGGTGTTCTTGTTGAGGTAAGCACAGAAAAAACAAATGAGCAAAAATCAGAAAAAGAAAAGAAAACTTTCATATATAAAATAACAGGAAGATTTGTACAGGCAGCGTTTATCAATGAGTTATATCATCAATATGGCGTTGATCCTGATAGAATTGAAATAAAGAAATTGTGGGTTGAAGACAATCTGAAAGCAAAACCCTTCAAACTTGGTCTAGATTTACAAGGAGGTATGAACCTTTTAATGGAAGCTGACTTTGCAAAGTTGAAAAAACAACTTGAAGATCGCTATTCCGCTGCATATATAAAGGACTTAAATCTTAAAATTGCACAGGAAAAAGATAAAAAAGAAAAAAAGAAACTTGAGTATGAGCTTGGACAAATTACCAAACTTATAGAGCTTACCAGTGAACAGAAAAAAGAATACATTCAAGGTGCACTCGAAATCATTCATTCCCGTATAGATAAAACCGGTGTAGCAGAACCCCTGATTCGTATGCAGGGAGAAGATAAAATAGAAATTTCATTACCAGGAGTAGCTTCGCCGGAACAGGCAAAAAAAATCGTTTCTTCTACCGCTCGTGTTGAATATCATTTATCTGCGCCTATTGTAAACGGAGAAGTAAAATTTCAAAATGAAGCAAATTCTTATTTTAAAAAATACCTTGAACTAAACGGGGACACTGCAAAAGAAGCCTACGTTAAAGAAGTAGAGAAAAAAATTAATTTACCTGACAAATTTGGCATTTATGTATCGTGGAGTAAGGATCCTCAAAAAAGTAAAGGTATAATACCAAGACATTTTCTTGTGCTTGAGCGTGAAGCATCGTTATCTGGAGATGATATATCTCCAAAAACTTTTGCAACTTTTGATCAGGAAAATGTTCAACAAATTGTACAATTTGTGCTGACTCCAGACGGTTCCAAGAAATTTGCGAAGGTAACTTCTGAGAATATTGGAAAGTTTCTTGCGATTTTAATTGATGACAAGGTTCGATCTTTTCCAACGATTAAAAGTGCAATTGTAAACGGTCAGGCTACCATATCAGGAGATTTTACATCACAAGAAGCCAAAGACCTGGCTATGATCATAAGAGAAGGTGCATTACCGGTTCCAATGAAAATTGTTGAAGAACGCTCCATCGGGCCTTCACTTGGAAAGCAATCAATTGAAAATGGCGTTTTGGCCATTGGACTAGGTATGGTGGGTGTAGCTGCCTTTATGATCATGTATTATCATTTACCGGGCGTTATTTCTATAATTGCGCTTTTATTAAATGTTCTTTTTATGTCGGGTTTCTTGGCGATGATTGATTATACGATTACGCTTCCCGGGCTGGCGGGGGTTGTACTTACCTTTGGTATGATCGTAGATTCTAACGTAATTATTTATGAACGAGTCAGAGAAGAACTCCTTAAAGGTAAATCTTTAAAATTAGCGCTTGAAATGGCTTATGAGAGGAGTTTTTGGACAATATTTGACAGCAATCTTACGACAATTGTTGCCGCAATTTTACTTCTTCAATTTGGTGTAGGTCCAATTAAAGGATTTGCTGTAACACTATTTATTGGAATATTAACATCGTTATTTACATCATTATTTGTAAGTAAGTCGTTTTTTGCCTTTATCATATATAACCTGAGGGTTACAAGAATGTCCTTTGGATGGGGTAAGTATAGAAAAGTAGTTTTAGCGGGAGACGATAAATGATCCAGTTTATGAAATTAAAGTGGGTTAGCTTACTAGCCTCTATAATTGTTATCTCTTTTTCGATATTTTATACATTTTCTGAAAAACACGGATTTAGAAAAGGTATTGATTTTTCAGGCGGTATAAAGCTTGAGATTGAACTCAATGATAAAGTAACTGTAGAAAAACTTAGAGAATCTTTTAAAAAATTAAAAATCAGCGCTACTGTTTTAAGCGCTGGCAAAGGATTTGATAATATATCGAAAGTAGAAATTGGATCACAAGATAGTGTTGGTCTTGAAAAAGAAGCTGAAAAAGATGCAAAGTATCTGGCGATAGGAAAATATTCAGCAAATTCTGTTGACTATTTAAATTATTTGATATCAAATGATATTTATGGAGATAATGCATTTAAAGTAAATTTTATTTCATCAAGTCATGTTGGACCAACTGTTGGAGATTATTTGCAAAAATCAGCAATTAAATTACTTCTTTGGGCTTTGTTATTCATTATGGTTTATATTACCGTACGTTTTCAATTTGATTATGCGATAGCAGCAATTGTAGCGCTTATACATGATTTGCTCATTACAATGAGTTTTATAGGTGTTTTTCAAATTCCGCTTTCGATACCAGTTATAGCAGCTCTTCTTACGATTTTAGGATATTCGGTTATGGATACTGTGGTTATATTTGACCGCCTTCGTGAGAATTTACACAAAACAGGAAATAATATTGCTTTTGAAAAACAGGTTAATATTTCTATAACGGAAACATTATCTAGATCATTTAATACCACGTTAACAACACTGATTTCTATTTTAGCAATATATTTAATTGCAGATGAAACACTTCGTGACATGGCTTCTGTACTATTGTTTGGAATAAGTGTTGGAGCTTATTCTTCAAACATGGTAGCGAGTCCTGTTTTGGTAATTTGGAATCAATTTAAAAAGAAAAACTGAAATTTCTCATAGGCTTTTAGGTTTCTAAAGTCATAGGAACTCATTAACGTAATAATTAAGTAATTAAGAAAAAGAACACTTTTTTAAAAAAGAGTGTCCGGTAATTACATAATTTAAATCTACATAACAATAAAGGACTTAAAAGCCGGCTAGTTGTAAATTTGTATGCAGCTATCCGGCTTTTGACGTTTTAGGGACTTAAAATATAAAGGAAAAGTATTTTGCATGAAAAAAAATAATATCTTAACGTTTTTTACAATTTTAATAATGGCATTCATTAACCCCTCGTCTATGTTTACAATAGAAACAGATAAAAATCAAAATATAAAAGTTCAAACTGACAATAAAAGTATGAAGCCGGATACTGTAATCAAGCAGTCTAAATCAGAAAATTCATTTGATTATGATCTAAATATAAAGGGTTATGGCGGCGGTTTATTTAATTACCAAAGTTATAATGTAAATACTCCATTGATAGGGGCCCAGGTATTAGCAGGTTTGAAATATAATATAACTGAAAGTATGTATGTTAAACTTCATAGTAAAACAGAAGCTCGTAAATCTTTTATAGGACCAAAAGGAACAAAATTAACCCTGGATCAATATCAGGAGTATGCTTATGGTAAATTTGGAGTTTTAAACAATTATGGCGAAATTAATTTTGAATTAAAATACCAATGGATGTATCGCCCTACGTGGCCAGATCTTTATCAGCCAAATCCGCTGGGTTTTAACGGAGTACCGGATCCAAAGTATGACTCTTATCTTCCTACGGATCGTAATTCTTATCAGCGTATTTCACCTGAGCTAAATTTTATTTTTACAAAAGTTGAAAACCTCGAAATTTATCTTAATCCTGGTTATTTAAGAAATATTGATAATAGCGATCCGGCGTTTAACATAAATGTACCGACTCATCTTACACCTTCTTCTTACAGCAGTTTATTTTTAGTTGTAGGCGCTAAATATGAGGGAGTAAAGCCATTAAAAATGGAATTAATCAATAAAGTAGAATCTTCTACATATGATATTGCTCTTGCAAGGGATGCAATAACAGGAAAAACACATTATATGACATCGCCCAATCCGCTTTATATAGAATTAAATAATAAGACAACAGTTGCTTTAGGTATTTACTTTGAGAAAATCAAACTTGAGGTTAAACCAATTGCGTCACTTGATTTTAATGTAGATCAGTATCAGGGTTATTATTCGTACACAGGTTTTGAACCTGGTATTGAAATAAAGCAAAAAATTAAAAATTTTCAATATTCCATTAAATTTTCAGAAGATCTGCAAAACTATGCTTCCACAAGTTTTGATTCAACGAAAACATTGGATAATAAAACGTTGTATAAATATTATACAAAAGCAAGCCTTGATTTAGGATATAGCTTAAGCAAAAACCTGGAAATTTTTGCAGAAGGCGATATGCTGATCAAAAAAACAAATTATCCGCCATACGTACCGGGTGTGAATCCGGCAACGAAAAATTATGATATAAATTTTTCATTTAATAACTTTAGCGTAAACTCCGGCGTAACCTATAAATTTAAATGAAATACTTGAGAAATTGGCGTGTAATGGCGGTCGGGTTTTTAATGATTCCCGCCTGTATTATTTTTGTAAAATTATTTTTGTATAATTATAGTATGGAAAATGTTATACCTCAGAAAGGTTATAAACTAACATTGTCGATCAATACAAAAAATCAACACCCTGAATCAATTAGAGTTAAAACCTTTGCACCGTTAAACAATAGCAAACAGACTATATCAAAAGAACAGGGGATTTCAGATTCTTATTCCTTTTCTTTATCAAATGATGGCCCAAATAGACGGATCATCTGGCAATCGAATAAAATTTCAGGAAATAATCGTATGGAATACGTTGCGTATATTAATTCGCATCATATGAAGTACGTATTTAATGAAAAAACAGTATTAAACGAATATATTCCAGATAATATCAAGGTTTATTTAAAAGACTCTGAAGCTGCTAAAGAATCAAAAAAAATACAGGTTAATTCACAGGCTATAAAAAAAAAGCTTGATGAAATTACCAAAAATGCGAACACTTTATATGAAAAAATTCAAGCCATTCATAAGTTTATAACTAAAGATATTCGTTATATTAATTTTTCCGGCGAGCTTGATGCTGAGTCTTGCTTATTACTAATGGAAGGAAGTTGTAATGGAAAAAGTCGACTTTACGTAGCGATGGCGCAAAATCTTGGACTACCAGCTAGACTGGTGGGAGGAATTATATTAAACAAGAGTCCTAAAAAAATAACGCATCAATGGGTGGAAATTTATATAAATGGCCAGTGGGTTCCATTTTGTCCTACAAATGATTATTTTGCTGAATTACCTAAAAATTACATAGCCTTGTATTACGGCGATCAGGTTCTTTTTAAAAGAACTTCTGGAATTAATTTTGACTATATTTATTCTTTTGAGACTGTAAACCTGCCGAGGGTTGATGCAGGTGAAACATTTAAAGATTTACCGATAAATATTTATGGACTTTTAAATCAATTTGAAAAATTTAACTTGTCTCTTGATATTTTTGTGTATCTGTTAATGTTACCTTTTGCCGCGTTAATTTCTGTTATTTTAAAAAATATAATCGGACTTGAAACTTTTGGAACATTTTTACCAATTTTAATTGCGTCAGTGTTGAGCAATACCGGGGTGATTACGGGAATACTTGTTTTTTTTGGTATAATTTCAATAGTCTATTTAATCAACACGTTTATTTCGAGACTTGATTTACTTTATCATCCTCGAATGGCGATCTTGTTATCTTTTGTAATTTTAAGTTTACTGATTACTTTTAGTATAGGACTAAAATTTAACATATATAGTCTTGTGTATGTTGTGTTTTTCCCTGTGGCCATTGTCGCCATTACTATAAATCGAGTGACGATTTTAATGGAAGAATCCAGTTTTAAAAAATTAGCAATGGTTACGTTAAATACCATTATTGTTATCATTGTTTCATTTTATTTTATTCATTCGACATTTTTGCAAATGATCATGCTTTCTTTTCCTGAATTGATTTTAGCTCTTATTGGAATTAACATTATGGTGGGAAGATGGGCAGGATTTAGACTTTTTGAATATCTCCGTTTTGCCGATCTAATTAAAGGAATTCCAGGTAATGTTCAAAATAATTATTAAAATGTTGAATAAAAGTTACTATTTTTTCTCTAATATCCGTCACTTAACTTTGGCGCTTCCAGTCAACGACATGGAAGCGCTTATTTTTTAAACTATTTTAAATATGATTACATCCATAATAAAAGGCGACCATAAAAATATACTGGGCATTAACCGGAGAAATCTGGATTATGTATATCCATCGGCTAATCGTAAATTTTTTAAAATTGCTGATGAAAAATCTTTGGCAAAAGAATATTTTCAAAAAGCCGGCGTTCCTTTTCCTGAAACTCTCAGAGAATATACTCAGTTTACAGATTTACTTAATTTTGAAGAAAGTTTTTCAACATTTGAAAATGTGGTGATTAAACCAAATAAAGGTCGAGGCGGTAACGGAATTCTGGTTTTAGATAAAAAGGGCCCAAATGGTATTTATGATATTGACGGTAATTTGGTAAATTATAAAAAAATTCGAAAACATGTTGCCGATATTATAATGGGCGTTTATTCATTTGGAACTCAGGATAAGGCATTGATTGAAAGAAGAATTTTTCCGCATGAATTTTTTAAAAAATTTTATACAAGAGGACTTGCCGATATTCGACTATTAATATTTAAAAAAAAACCAGTTATGGCTATGCTGAGAATTCCTACGAGTAAATCTCATGGAAAAGCTAATTTACATCAGGGCGGCATTGGTATTGGAATTGACTTAATCGAAGGTATAACAACATCGGGTATATTGAAGGGACGTTATATTACATCTCATCCCGATTCTGGAATAACTCTTAAAGGGCACGAAATACCATTTTTACATGATATGATTAATTATTGTAAAGCAGTATCAGATATTGTTTCATTGCAATATATTGGTTTTGACTTTACCCTTGATGAAAAAAACGGCCCAATGCTGCTTGAAATTAATGCCAGACCGGGTCTTGAAATACAAAAAGCCAATCAAAAAGGATTGTTGGAGGTTCTATAAGTGGTACAATTAAAATCAGAAAATAAATTAAAAACCAAAATAAAAATATTAATTACAGAAAGCTTTTTTCCATATTTATTTTTAATACTTACTTTGTTAATTGCTCTTTTGGTGATTGATAGAAAAATTGATAATCAGGATGATCTGGTTCTGGTTAATTTAAATCGTGAAGAAGTTGATCTTGATGATCAACCGAGTATTTTACAGAAAATAAATCTAGAAAATACAGCATATTTAACAGATAAAACAAAAATTGAAAATGTAAATAAAATTAATGGGTTGATTGAAGAAAAACAGTGGAAAGCGGCAATAAGCAGTATTGAAAATATTACAGATGTAAATTTAAAAAATGATATGGAAACAACGTTAACGTTGGCCTATCTATATTATAAAAAAGGTGAATATCAAAAGGGTATCGATGTATTAAGTAAAATAACTCAATCAAACAACCCGCGTTATTTTTATAATATGGGACTTCTTTATAGTAAAAACTCATCAAATTATTCGAAAGCCATGAAATATTTCGAAAAATTTCTCGAATATAAAAATTCTTCGTATGAAGCATATATGAACATGGGATATCTTAGCTACCGTTCAAAGCATTATGATGATGCAATAAAATATTTTAAAAAATCGGAAGGTCTTTCCAGTATGGAAAGAAAGGCTAAAGCGCTTTACTGGTTTGCTTTGACTCAAATAAAAATGCAAAATATTGATGGGGCGCTGGAAAGTTTAAATCAAGCCATTCATTTTGATCCTGAAATGGTTCGGGCAAGAGTATATCGGGCAAAACTAATGATAAAATCAGAACCTGAAGACTCTCTCAATGCGCTTAAAAAAGTAGCACAGGCCTATCCGGATTATTTGCAAACGTACCATGTAATAGCGGATTACTATCTAGAAACAGGAGAATATGAAAAAAGTCTGTATTGGTTAAAAAAAGGACTCGATAATGCGCCAAATTCTACAAAAACAAAATCAGAAATTGGTTCTATATATTTAAAGCTTAAAGAATATCAAAAAGCTAAAATTATATTTTCAGAGCTTTCGGAACAATTCCCGACAGAAGCAGTTTATTATTTTAATCTGGCAAGATCACATTTTGGACTTGGCGAAGAGGAATATCCTCAAGCAATAGAAAATTATAAAAAATCATTATTATACAGGCCCAATTATTATGAAGTGTATATCAATCTTGGAATCGTATATGCAAAATTAAAACAACCTGAACCAGAAAAGGCTCTTTATTATTACAACAAAGCCATAGAATTGGGTACAAGCGATGCATCTGTGTATTATAACATGGGGGTTTTATACAGCAAGCTTGATCAAAAACAGGCTGCATTAAATGCATACCGTAAATCAATACAATTACAAGCGAATTACCCTGAAGCGTATTTTAATATGGGAATCATTTTTGGTCGTTTAATGGATTATGAAAACAGTGTAAAAAGTTATTTAGAAGCTATCCATTACAATAAAGATTATGTCAACGCATATTATAATCTTGCAAATATATATGAAAGCCGCGCTGAAATGAATAAAGCAATACAAATATTAAATTCAGGTATTGAAAATACTCAAGACTTAAAACTTAAAAATAAACTCGCTCAAAACTACGAAATAATCAAAGATAACGAGAAAGCTCAATTAACTTATTTAGAAATTTTACAAGAAGATCCTGAAAATAAGGAAGCTTTATTGAATGTATCGAAGTTATTATTAACCTTGAAGAAATATCAGGAATCCAGCAAGTATATTGATCAATATATTTCAGCTAATCCGGTAAATTCAGAAGCTCGATATGTTCTCATGCTGGATGCCTATAACCTGGGAAAATTTGATCAGGCCTATAATCAGTGGGAAATTCTCGATAGAATGTCGCCAAATTATAAAGATAGTTTAAATTACAAAAGTAAAATCATTTCCAGGATGAATTGATTATACAAGTTTTGAAATAATTTCTATAAATTGATCTACACTCATAGAAGGGCTGCTTTGCTCGCCGCGGATTCTTACAGAGATTGTTTGATCAGCGGATTCTTTATCGCCAATGATCAAGGCATAATTGATTTTTTGAGAATTAAATTCGCGAATTTTATATCCAATTTTTTCATTTCGAAAATCAGAATCAATACGAATGTTTTTAGCTTTCAACTGTTTAACGACATGGTTAGCATAGTCGATATTACCTTCTGATACGGTAAGAACACGGGCTTGAATCGGCGAAAGCCAGACAGGTAATTTTCCTGCAAAGTGTTCAATTAGAATTCCCATAAAACGTTCAACCGAACCTAAAATCGCGCGATGAATCATTACTGGATGTGATTTTGCTCCATCAGAACCGGTATATTCCAGCTCAAAACGTTCCGGCATGGAAAAATCAACTTGAATGGTTCCCAGTTGCCAGTTTCGCTCAAGACTGTCTTCAATATTAAACTCAATTTTAGGTCCGTAAAAAGCGCCTTCGCCGTCTTTAATTTTATAATCAAGGCCAAGTTTATTTATTGAATCAATAAGAGCAGATGTTGCCTTTTGCCAGATGTCATCCGATCCCATTGATTTTTCAGGGCGTGTGGCAATAAAAATGGAAATTTTTTCAAAACCAAATTTTTGATAAGCTTCAAGTGTAAATTTGATAATTTCTTCAACTTCAACAGGTAGCTGGTCTGGCGTACAAAAAATATGGCCGTCGTCCTGTGTAAAAGCCCGTACTCTAAAAAGTCCATGAAGTACACCCGAAAGTTCATGACGATGAACCAGTCCAAACTCGGCAAGTTTAAGAGGAAGATCACGATAACTTCTGGCATGACTTTTATAAACCAGCGTTGCGCCGGGGCAGTTCATGGGTTTAATCGCAAATCCGCGTTCATCTACCTTGGTAAAGTACATGTTTTCTTTAAAATTTTCATAATGACCGGAACGCATCCACAACTCATCAGATAAAACAACAGGAGTTCTTAACTCATCGTAACCACGTTTTTCACATTCGCCGCGAATGTAATTTTGCAGCAGATTAAACAAAACAGTACCCTTGGAATGGTAAAACGGCATTCCGGCGGCTTCGTCATGAAAGCTAAATAAATCCAGCTCTTTACCAATTAAACGATGATCCCGTTTTTTAGCTTCTTCAATTCTATGTAAATATGATTTTAATTCTTTTTCAGTCGGAAAACTCACGCCATAAATTCTTTGCAACATTGGTTTGCTCGAATCGCCTTTAAAATATGCGCCGGAGATGGCAGTAAGTTTAAAGTGACCAAGAGCCGACGTATTATAAACATGAGGCCCGCGGCAGAGATCTTGAAATTCACCCTGTTTATAAACCGTGATGTTTTCAGAACCGGGAATATCGCCTACTATTTCAGCTTTAAAATTTTCACCAAGAGCTTTAAATTCATCAATGGCCTGTTTGCGACTGTATTCATGTCTGCTGACAGGAAGTTTTTCAGAAACAATTTTAAACATTTCATTTTCTATTAAAGGTAAGTCGTCCATTGAAATGGACTGCGCCAGAGAAATATCATAATAAAAAAACCCGGGACCATGTTTTGTCACAGGGCCAAATGTAAGCTGAGCGGTTGGGTAAATTCGTTTTACAGCCTGAGCTAAAACGTGTGCGCTCGAATGCCAGAAAACCTCTTTTCCTTCATCGGAATCAAAAGTAACAGGTTTAAGTTCCCCTGAACAATTTACGGCTGCATTTAAATCTAAAACTTCAGCCCCGCATTTAACGGCCAGCGAATGTTTTAAAACCTGAGGAAAATTTTCCTTGAAAACATCATAATACGTTTTATCAGAATTTACTTCAACGGTTTTTTTGTCGGGCAGAATAAGTTTAAACATTTTTTTTTGCGCATGACTGGACTCGAACCAGTGACCCCTTGCATGTCAAGCAAGTACTCTAACCACCTGAGCTACACGCGCCCTTTAACGACAGGCGAATAGTTTTTCATATGTTGTCAACAATTAAGTCTTATAAGGTGTATTTAAATTTTGGGAGCGGCTACTTTTTAGTAAGAAAATAGTGCGTTATATACAGTCGAAGAATTTGATATTGGTCGCATGAAACCCTTAAAAGAAGAATCAAAACTTCCCAAAGACATAATGGACAGAATTAA